>NZ_SSDN01000023.1:0-4225 GCF_004794355.1 Microbacterium sp. K36
AGCGCGGCGGCGAGTTCCGCGGCCGCCTCCGGGGCGAACCAGGCGCCCGCCGCCCCCACGCCGAGCGTGTCGATGCGCCCGACATCGTCGAGCAGCGGGAGAATCGCGGTGAGCGCCGCCTCCACTCCGCCCGCCGCGGCGAGGCCCGGCGCTCCGATCCCGGAGCGCTCCCCGGCCGTCGCGCCGTGCACGACGAGGCGGCAGCGGGACTTGCCGAGGTCGACGGTGGCGGTCGTCTCGCTCATCGGCACTCCTCGGATCCGGCGGAAAGAAAGAAAAGCGACTACACAACACGTAGACTCGCTGAAAAGAATTTACCATCCCATTCCGCCGTTCCGGAGGATACCGTGAGCATCCAGTCGACGATCGAAGCCGCTGCTGCGACCCTGCCCCCGTCGCTGGCCCGCGTCGCGGCCGCCGTGCGGGAGAACCCGAGCCTCGTGATCGACAAGACGATCAGCGAGCTCGCGACGGAGTGCCGCACCTCGGTCGCGTCCGTCGTCCGGTTCTGCCGGGCGATCGGCTTCACCGGCTATGCCCCGCTGCGCATGGCCCTGGCCACCGAGCTCGGCAAGGAGGCCGCCCAGTTCTCCGCCCGCGGCGCCTACGGCTCCGAGATCTCCGACGAGGACTCCCTGGAGGAGGCCGTCTCCAAGCTCGCCGCCCTGGAACTCCTCGCCATCGAGGAGACCGTCGGACAGCTCGACTTCGCCGTGCTCGCGGCGGCTGTCGCGGCCATCGACGGCGCCGACCGGCTCCTCCTGTACGGCATCGGCGCCAGCCAGTTCGTCGCGGAGGACCTCGCGCACAAGCTGCTGCGCGTCGGCCGCAACGCCCACGTCCTCTCCGACCCCCACGAGGCCATCGCCGCCGCCGTGCTCCCCGTCGGGACGACCGTCGCAATCGGGTTCTCGCATGCGGGGTCGACCATCGAGACGGTGCGGTTCCTCGAAGCCGCCGTCGCCAACGGCGCGACGACGGTGGCCGTCACCTCCGTGAAGGACTCCCCCCTCGCCCAGGTCGCCGACCATGCGCTGTTCACCGAGGTGCGCGAGTCGACGTTCCGCGCCGGGGCGATGGTGAGCCGGATCGCCCAGCTCGCCCTCGTGGACTGCCTCTTCATCGGCGTCGCCAAGCGCCGGTACGCCGAGACCGTCGACGCCCTGCAGCGCACGCGTCAGGCGACGCGCCTCCTCCGCGACTGACGTCGTCGCCGAGCCCTCGTCGCGTCAGCGGACCGCGGTGTCCGGAGCGGTCAGGGCGTCGGCCCGCGGCGCGCGACCGCCCATCGTCCCCGCCGTGCGCAGGAACACGATGATCCAGCTGAAGATCAGCACGGCCGCGATGAGCTCGACCGCGGTGAGGTTGTAGTAGCCGACGGCGAAGAACGCCCCCAGCAGCACGATGACCAGCACGTACGCCCAGCCGAGCCCCACGAACACCCGCGGGATGCTGCGCACGAACCACGGCAGGCCGACGACGATCACCGCGAACACCACCGCCATGCCCGTCGCGACCGTGTTGTGCAGGCCGAAGAACTCGTCCACCGGGAAGATCCCCACGCACGCGAGGAAGATCCCCATCAGGATGAGGCCGCCGCGCACGATCGTCCGGCCGCGGCGGTCGACCGGGTCGTCGACGGGCAGCCCCGCGGTCGCATAGCGGGAGATGGTCGTCACCATGATCCCCGCGATGATGAGAGTCACGTTGAAGGCCACCGAGGCGCTGTTGCTGCTCATGCCCAGCGCGGACAGGTTGTCGCGCCACCAGTGCACGTCGCTCGAGGCCAGCATCGCCGCGAACGCCCCGACGACCAGGAACACCGCCAGCACCAGCGACAGCACGGTCGGCGTCAGCGCGACGGCGCTGAGGAAGGCGACGTAGCCCGTGAGCGCGAAGGCCACCGCGACGAGGATCGCCCCGGGGAACGGGAAGACCGGGGCGTCGACGAAGCTCTGCTCCAGCAGCTGCGCGATGCCCAGCCAGCCGAGGTAGGCGATGGCGGCATGCGCGAAGGCGATGGCGGCGAGGTCGTACCAGCGGAGCCGGTCGCCGGGAACCGCGAATCCGTCCCTCGCGACCGCGGGGTCGACCTCCGGAGCCCGCACGGCGAGGCGTCCCAGGGCGAACGCGAGGGCGGCCGCGATCGCACCGCCGTACGCCGCGAACATGCCGATCGAGCCGGTGCCGCTGATCGAGAGCTGGTGCCCCCAGAACACCGGGAGGGCCACGAGGAATCCCACCAGCAGGAACGCCGCGCCGACGATCAGCGCCGTCGCCTCGACCACCGCGTCGGCGGTGGAGGGACCGCGCACCTGACGGAGCACGTGCCGGATCCGCTGCCCCACCGTCGACATCATCCCGTCCTTCACGGACCACATCCTAGACGGCACCCCCGCGCGGTCGTCGCCGGTGGTAGCATCGCGGAACGGATCGTATACAACGTCGTCGTTCCCACCAGCCCGAGGTGATCAGTCATGAACGGTGCCCTCACCACCCCCGCCGAATCGGTGTCGACCCTCGTCGCGCGCAACATCAGCGAGTTCCGCGCCGCCGTCTCCGAGTCGTTCGTCCCGCTGCAGGTGTCCTCCGCGGGCGCCGACCAGTTCCGCGGCGTGATCCGCGGCGCCGCCGTCGACGAGGTGCACGTCAACGACATCCGCGCCACCTCGCACGTCGTCGAGCGCACCACCGAGCTCATCGCCCGCGGCGACCGCTCGTACTTCAAGGTGAGCCTGATGCTCGCCGGGACCGGGCTGCTCATCCAGGACGACCGCGAGGCCGTGCTGCAGCCGGGCGACCTCGCCGTCTACGACACCGATCGGCCGTACTCCCTCGTCTTCGATCAGGACTTCCGCACCATGGTGGTCATGTTCCCGAAGCACCTCATCAGCCTGCCCGCGGACATGATCGGGCAGCTCACGGCCGTCCGCATCTCCGGGCAGGAGGGGCTGGGCGGCATGGTCGTGCCGTACCTGACGCAGCTCGCCGGAAACCTCGACGAGCTGGCCGGCACGACGGGGGCCCGGCTCGCGCACAGCGCCCTCGACCTCGTGACCACCGTGTTCACGCGGGAGCTCGGACTCGACCAGGCCTCCGCCGACCCGCACCGCGCCCTCATGCAGCGGATCCGTTCGCACATCGACCGCAACCTCGCCTCCACAGACCTCGGTCCGGCCTCCATCGCCGCGGCGCACTTCATCTCCACCCGCCACCTGCACGGGCTGTTCCAGGAGCAGGGGGTGACCGTGTCGACGTGGATCCGCACGCGCCGCCTGGAGCAGTGCCGTCGCGACCTCCTCGATCCGATGCTCGCCGACCGCCCCGTCGCCGCGATCGCCGCGCGCTGGGGCTTCGTCGACGCCGCGCATTTCAGCCGTGCGTTCAAGACCGCCTTCGGCGTCTCCCCCAGCGAGTACCGCGCCACCCACTGACCCTCGTTCCCGCCTCGCGCCCGCCCGCCGGATCAAAACCGCCCCTCCAGCGCTCGCCCCGCGCACGTTCCTGATCCCGCACCCTCCCCCGCTCCGCGCACGGGATCAAGAACGCACCCCATCCCCGTCCGGCAGGGGCACTTTCGATCCCGCACCACGGCGACGCCACACGCAACGCGTCGGGCATGAGATCCCCGGGCGGGATCACGAACGTGCCGCACCCACGTCTGACAGGACGATTCTGATCCCGCACCGATGCGCCGCGCGCGACGGCACGCGCCGTCCGCGTGCGGGATCGAGAACGCACCGCACCCGCGACCGGCAGGAATCCTTCGATCCCGCATCGTACGGAGCGGGACGCGTGACTCGGGACGGGATCAAGAACGCACCCGCCGTGCGTCTGGCGAGGGCACTTTCGATCCCGCACCGACGAGAGGCACGCCGTGCGCGGGAGGACACGACTCCCGCGCGCCAGAGGACACGACGCCCGCGTGCGGGATCAGGAACGCGCCCCACCCGCGTCCGGGAGGGGCGTTTCCCGTCCCGCGCCGGGGCGGCCGCGGGCGGAACGACGGTGGGGGATCAGGAAGGTGCCGCCGTTGGGCGCGGCAGGGGCGGTTTTGATCCCGCACGGGGGCGAGGGGCGGATCCGGGGACGGAACCGGAGGACGGAGCTGCGCGGAGGACGGAGCTGCGGAGGGCGGAGCTGCGCGGAGGACGGAGCTGCGCGGAGGACGGAGCTGCGCGGGGACGGAGCTGCGCGGGGACGGAGCTGCGCGGGGACGGAGCTG
>NZ_SSDN01000024.1:0-6663 GCF_004794355.1 Microbacterium sp. K36
CGCCTGGTACGACGCGCTGCTCCCGCGGCTCGTGCCCCTGCAGGCGGCGTACGGCGGGCCGATCGTGGCGATCCAGATCGAGAACGAGTACGGATCGTTCGGCAGCGACGCCGCCTACCTCGCCCACCTGCGTGACGGGCTCCGGCGACGGGGCATGGTGGAGATGCTGACGACGGCGGACGGGATCACCCCGGACATGATCGCGCACGGGAGCGTCCCGGGCGCGATGACGACGTTCACGTTCGGCACCGGGGTGCCGGTGGCGGCCTCCCTGCGTCGGCACGGGGAGGCGCTCATGTGCAGCGAGCTCTGGGGCGGCTGGTTCGATCACTGGGGCGAGCGGCACCACGTGCGCTCGGCGGACAGCATGGGCGGGACGATCCGCGAGCTCCTCGACGAGGGCGGCTCGGTCAGCCTCTACATGGCGCACGGGGGCACCAACTTCGGCCTGTGGAACGGCGCGAATCACGACCTCGTGTTGCAGCCCACGGTGACCAGCTACGACTCCGACGCCCCGATCGGCGAGGACGGCACGCTCGGGGAGAAGTTCCATGCGCTTCGCGCGCTCTTCGCCCCCTTCCACGCGGAGGAGCTGCCGCCGGTGCCCGACCAGCCGCGGCGGCAGCCTGCGTCCTCCGCGCCTCTGGAGCGGCGGGCGAGCCTGCTCGACGTGGTCCGGGCGACCCCTGCCGCGGGCGCCCACTCGCCGCGCCCGCTGACCTTCGAGCAGCTCGGGGCGGAGGACGGCGTCGTCGCCTATGAGGCCGACGTGTCGTTCCCCGACGAGGCGACACTGACCATCGACGGCCTGCACGATCGCGCGGTCGTCTTCCTCGACGACCGCCGCCTCGGTGTGCTCGAACGGGACGGCGAGACGTCTCTCGCTCTCCCCGTGGACGGAGGCTCCGGTCGGCTGACGCTCGTCGTCGAGAGCCTCGGACGCATCAACTACGGGCCGTACACCGGCGAGGGCAAGGGCATCATGCGCGGGGTGATGATCGGCCGCCGCCTCGTGAACGGCTGGACGCATCGCCTCCTGCCGCAGACGGTACCGGCAGTGGACGCCGCCGGGTCGGGCGGAAAGGACGGCCTCGCCGTCGCCGGGTTCGATATCGCTGAACCGCTGGACGCGTGGCTCGCCTTCCCCGGTGGCGGCAAGGGCATGGTGTGGCTGAACGGATTCCTGCTCGGACGTTACTGGAGCGTGGGTCCGCAGGAGACGCTCTACGCCCCCGCGCCGCTGTGGCGTGCCGGGCGCAACGAGATCGTGGTGCTCGACACCGACGGCCTCGGGGCGACGGTGGAGATCCGGGAGGCGCCGTCCTTCGGGGAGACCGAGGAGTTCATCGGCTCCTGAGCCGCACATGGGCCGCGGGTGATGACCTTCGGCCAATGTTTGCGCATACTTCGCGCTCGACTCTTGTCTTAAGCCACACCCTCGCTCTACGGTGATAGCGCAAACATCGGTTCCGATCGATGATCCACCTGCGGCGCATCGGGGCGTCCTTTCCTCCGGCCGTCGCACCGTTCGAGAGGCAAGACGTGTCGACATCTTCCCGACCGCCGCGCACCGCCGTCGCCATCAGCTCCCTGCTGGCGACGGCTCTCGCGCTCGGCGGAGCGCTCCTCCCCGCGACCGCTGCACAGGCCGCCGATCTCCTCCCCGTCCCGCAGACGGAGTACCGGTTGCACGCGGTGTCCAGCGAATCGGATCCGTATCCGGCGCCGCCCTCGCTCGACGGCACGGCTCTCGGCGCCTTCGACGGCGACTATGCGACGCAGTGGACGTCGCGGTACTCGTCCAACGCGCCCTTCCCGCACTGGATCGCCCTCGACCTGCAGCGGTCCCTCTCGGTGAAGGCGCTGGACTACTCGGTCAAGCGCGGGCAGAGCGTCGCGGCCAAGACCGTCGAGGTCTACGTCACGGACGACGCCGACGCTGCGCGGACGTCTCCCGCGGACGGGGGATGGGGCGCCGCCGTCGCGGCCGCGACACTGCACGCGCCCACCGCGAACGACGAGAAGCAGCGCATCACGCTGGAGACCGCGAAGGACGGCCGCTACGTCGCGCTGCTCGTCATCGACGCGCAGGGCACCACGGGCGGCGGCGCCGGTGAGATCCAGGTGCTCTCCGACGAGGAGCTCCCGCCGATCGTGACCGAGCCGGAGACGCCGGAGCAGCCGGAGACCGGGGACGCCGTCGAGATCGCCGCGGGCGGCACCACGGCCATCGTCTCCTCCGTGTTCCCGCAGATCCTCGGCTACCGCGTGGGCGATGACCGCCTCGGCGGGCAGAAGAGCTCCCCGCGCACCTGGGCGGTCAACGGCACCGCCTATGCGTCGACCACCACCTCCACGGCGACGGCGAGCGGCGTCGACTACGTCTCGACCCTGACCGGCATCGACGTCACGGTGCGCAGCAGCATCCGCGTCGCGGCGAACGGCACGGTGGAATTCGCCGTCACCGGAGTCGACGGCTCCGCTGCGGTGAACACCCTGGCGCTCCCCGACAACGCGTTCCTCTCCGCGACGGCCGCGGACGGCGCCGTCCTCGATCGCACCGTGATCAGCCCGAACAGCACCACGAACGCCGATGAGCACATCGCGGTGGGAGCGGCGACGGCCACCGGGACGAAGGGCGCGGCCTTCGCGTTCCTCGGCGACGGGACCCTCGCCGGCAGCGTGATCACGAACGCGACGACGCAGGCCTCCGGCGGCACCGCCTCGTGGAACACCCGGCTCACGACGCGGGTGACCGCGGCCGACGGCCGGACTGCCGAGATCGGCTCGAACACCTGGCTCATCCATCCGACCACCGCCGTCGACAGCCGGGTGACGACCTACGCCCTTCCGAAGGTCACGGTGCTCCTCACCGCCGACCGCAACGGCGACGAGACCGTGGACTGGCAGGACGCCGCGATCCGCTACCGCGAGGTCGACGCCCCGCGCCTCGGTGCCGACCGGGTGGCCGACCGCGTGGTCAGCCGCATCCCGTTCAACTTCGCCTCGAGCGCCACGAACTACTTCGACCTCGTACTCGACAACACCAAGCGCATCGCGAACCAGACCGACGGCCTCGGGCAGTGGGTGCTCAACAAGGGCTTCGGCAGCGAGGGACACGACTCCGCGAACACCGACTACGGCGGGAACTACAACGAGCGTGCGGGCGGCCTCGCCGACCTCAACCGCCTCGTCGACGAGGGGGCGAAGCTCAACGCCGACATGAGCGTGCACGTCAACGCCACGGAGATCTACCCGCAGGCGGACGCGTTCGACGCGGCGATCCTCGACGGCACACCGCCCTACAAGCCCGGGTGGAACTGGCTCGACCAGTCGTACTACATCAATCAGCAGACCGACCTCGGCACCGGACGCGTGCTCGACCGCTTCCAGCAGCTGCGGGACGAGGTGCCGGGGCTCAGCGGCGTCTACATCGACGTGTACTACTCCAACGGCTGGGTGGCCGAGGAGCTCGCGGACGAGCTGAACGCCATGGACCTCGAGGTCGCGACCGAGTGGGGCGACAAGTTCGTCGACAGCACGGTCTGGTCGCATTGGCCGAACGACCTCGCCTACGGCGGCAAGGACAACAAGGGCATCAACTCCACCATGGTGCGGTTCATCCAGAACGCGCAGGCGGACGTCTGGAACGACGACGTCCTGCTGGGCCAGCAGCGCCTCGTCGATGCCGAGGGCTGGGTGGGCAACCGCAACTGGGACGGCTTCATCGGCAACATCTGGTCGCAGAGCCTGCCGACGAAGTTCCTGCAGCACTTCGACCTGCAGACGTACGACGCGGGGGTCGAGGCGACGTTCACCGACGACGTGGCTGCCCGGATCGACGGCGGCACGCGGGTCGTCACGATGGACGGCGCGACCGTCCTCCGCGGCGACTCCTACCTGCTGCCGTGGCAGTCGCTGGAGTCGAGCGCCGAGTCGGGCTCGCCCGTCGACGCGGACAAGATGTACTTCTTCACGGCCTCCGGCGGCGAGAAGACCTTCGGCCTCACGGACGCCTTCCGCGGGAACACGACCTTCGACGTGTTCGCGCTCGGCGACCAGGGCCGCGAGAAGGTGCGCACCGTCACCGCGGTCGACGGCAAGCTGACGCTGTCCGGTGAGAAGGGGACGGCCTACGTCGTCGTGCCTCAGGGCGGAGCCCAGCGGGCGGCGATCGAGTACCGCGACGCGGGCCTGACCGATCCCGGGTTCAACTCGGGCGCGCTCAACGGCTGGAACCCCCGGGGCGACGTGACCATCGAGCGCACGGACCTCGGCGCGGCGAAGAACGCCTCGCGGGGCGACAACATCGCGGTGTTCGGCTCATCCCCCTCCGCGATCTCGCAGACCGTCACCGGCCTCACCCCCGGGAAGCGCTACGCGTTCTCCGCGCAGGTGCAGATCGATCCGACGGCGACGCGCGACGTGAGCGTCGCGGTCGACACCGGGGGCGGCGTCGTGAGCCGCACCTGGAACCTGTCCCCGACGTACAACTACATGCGCGCCGACTCCAAGGCCGGACAGCACTACCAGCGCGGGTCGGTGTCGTTCGTCGCCCCGGCCTCCGGCGAGGTGACGGTCTCGGTCTCGGCGGTCGCCGGCGACGCGACGGTGCGCATCGACAACGCCAGGGTGATGGCGGATACGACGGCCCCCGCCGCGTCCGGCACCGTGTACTCGAACGACTTCGAGGGCAATCAGCCCGGGTGGGGCCCGTTCGTGAAGGGCGACGCCAACGGCATCGACGACCCCCGCACGAGCATCTCGCGGCGGCACGACCCGTACACGACGAGCGACTGGCGCAACACGGCCAAGCCGTTCGACAGCGGAGCCCTCGCGGGCCTGGCGGTGGACTCCACCCTCACGGGTGAGCACTCGCTGATGTCCCACTCCGAGAACTCCGGCGTCGTCTACCGGACCGATCCCACGCTGGTGCCGCTGCAGGCCGGGCATACCTACCGCATCGGGTTCGACTACCAGGCCGGCGCGAGCGGGGCCTACCGCTGGCTGACCGGCACCGACGCCGTGCTCGACGGGGAGATCTCCTCGACGACCCTGCGTCGCACCCCCGTCGTGCAGGCCCTGGAGACCACGGCGTTCCAGGAGGACGTGATCGTGGGGTGCGGCGACTACACGTGGGTCGGTCTGGAGCGCGTCGGCGGCCCGGACGTCGACTTCGTCCTCGACGACTTCACGGTCACCGACCTCGGTCCGACGGAGGGTGGCACGCCGTGCGCCACGGTCTCCGGCGAGGCCGTGACCCTGAGCCCCGGGGCGCAGACCCCGTTCACCACGACCTTCACCAACAGCGAGGACATCCTGGCGGAGAACGTCGGCGTGCAGCTCGACCTCCCGGAGGGCTACACCGTCGAGGTCGCAGACGGGTCGTCGAACCTGTTCGCGAAGGTCGCCCCCGGCGAGAGCGTGACGACGGACTGGCTGCTGACGGCACCGGCGTCGGCCGCGGGTTCCGCCGTCAGCATCGGTATCGCGGCCACCTATCTCGTCGACTGCGACGTGCGGACCGTGCAGACCGCGCAGGAGGCGGCTGTGGCCTCCCGTGCCCGCATCCCGAACGCGCAGATCACCGCGACCGCGAGCTCCGAGGAGACCGCGGGTGAGGACGGCACGGCGGCGAACATGCTCGACGGCAACGCCGGGACGTTCTGGCACAGCCGCTGGAGCAGCGACGCCCCCGGGTATCCGCACGTGCTCACGTTCGACCTCGGTTCCGCGGAGACGGTCGACGGCATCTCCTACCTGCGGCGCGGCGCGAACCAGAACGGCCCCATCAAAGGCTTCCAGGTCGCGGTCTCCACCGACGGACAGTCCTTCACCGACGTGGCGGCGGGTGAGTGGAAGAACATCGCGGAGTGGCAGGACGTCGACTTCGCCGCGACCACCGCGCGATACGTGCGGGTGACGGCGACCTCGTCGATCTCGGGCACGCCGTTCGCGGCCGTGGCGGAGATGGCGGTGTACGGCACCAGCGCCCCGCAGGCCGGGCACGCCCCGGAGACGCGACCCGAGGACGACCTCGGGGCCTGCGCTCCGGAGACCGATCCGGCCCTGACGCTCGGCGCCGATTCCGTGCGTGCGGGGGAGACGGTCGAGGCCGTGCTCTCGGGCTTCGCGCCCGGCGCCGCCGTCTCGTTCTGGCTGGACGGCGTGCGGCTCGCGGACGCGACGGTCGATGCGCGCGGCGCCCTGACCACTCGCGTGCTCATCCCCGCGGATGCGACGGTCGGGAAGCACCGCTTCCTCGTCAAGGACGCCTCCGGCGCGGAGGTGGCCGGCGCCGCCCTCACGGTCAAGAAGGCGAAGCCGGCGAAGAAAGCGGTCCTCACCCCGTCGGTCGGCACCGCGGCGGCAGGCGACTCCGTCCGCGTGCAGCTCCGCGGCTTCGACCCCGAGGCGGTCGTGCAGCTCTGGCTCCACTCGGAGCCGGTCCGCGTGGGCGAGGTGACGATCGCCGCGGACGGCAGCGCGGTCGCGACCGTCCTCATCCCGGCGGCCACGCCCGCGGGTGCCCATGCGCTCGTCGCGACGGACACCGAGGGCGCCGAGCTCGCTCGTGCGGATCTCGCGGTCACCGCGGCCGCGACGTCTGCTTCGGAGGCGTGCTGCTCCTCGCGGCGAACACCGCCTTCAACGGCTTCCCCC
>NZ_SSDN01000025.1:0-2533 GCF_004794355.1 Microbacterium sp. K36
CGATCGCCGCCGCGGCCCCCGCCGCCGCTCCGACCGACGCCGAGCTGGCGCGCGCCGGTGCCGTGCTGCAGACGATCTCCGACGCGTACTCCGCGAAGATGGTGGGCCAGGAGCGCCTGCGCACCAGCCTGCTCGTGGCGCTCATCGCCGGCGGCCACATCCTCCTGGAGAGCGTGCCCGGCCTCGCCAAGACCACCGCCGCCAGCACGCTCGCCGACACTGTGAAGGCGAAGTTCAAGCGCATCCAGTGCACGCCCGACCTCCTGCCGAGCGACATCACGGGCAACCAGATCTACGACGCCGCGACGGGCAGCTTCCGGACGGTGCTCGGCCCCGTGCACGCGAACTTCGTGCTGCTCGACGAGATCAACCGCTCCAGCGCCAAGACCCAGAGCGCCATGCTCGAGGCGATGCAGGAGCACCAGACCACCATCGGCGGCGAGATCCACCCGCTGCCGAAGCCGTTCCTCGTGATCGCGACACAGAACCCCATCGAGCAGGAGGGCACCTACGAGCTGCCCGAGGCGCAGATGGACCGGTTCCTCCTCAAGGAGATCGTCGAGTACCCGAGCCCGGCGGAGGAGTTCGAGATCCTCAGCCGCATCGACTCGGGAGTGCTCGACCCCGACCGCCACGTGCACAGCGCCGTCACGCTGGACGACGTGCACCTGCTGCAGGACGTCGCGAGCCGCATCTACGTCGATCCCGCGATCCGCAACTACATCGTGTCGATCGCGTACGTGACCCGGAATCCCGCGCCGTACATCGGGGACGAGCGCGCCCGCTTCATCAAGTACGGCGCGAGCCCCCGGGCCAGCATCGCCTTCCTCCAGGCCTCCCGCGCCCTCGCCCTCCTCAGCGGCCGGACCCACGTCCTTCCCGAGGACATCCGCGCCCTGCGCCACCTCGTGCTGCGGCACCGGGTGCTGCTGACGTTCGAGGCCGACGCCGAGGGCATCCGCAGCGAGGAGATCATCGACCAGATCTTCGCCGCCGTGCCCACCCCCTGACCCGTCGACACGTTCAGGGATCCCGCGCCCGATGCCCAGCCTCATCACGCAGGTGAAGAGCAAGCTCTTCATCCACTCGAACCGCAAGTCGCTGCACGCGCTCGACGGCGCCTACGCGTCGTTGCTGCACGGGCGGAGCCTCGACTTCGAGGACCTGCGCAAGTACGAGTACGGCGACCAGGTGCGCGACATCGACTGGCGCGCGACCGCCCGCCTCGGCACGCCGTTGGTCAAGCGGTCACGGGCCACGCGCATGCACACGGTGATGTTCGTCGTCGACACGGGACGCTCGATGACCGCTCTCGCCGCGGACGAGCGCTCGAAGAAGGACCTGGCGATCCTGGCGACCGGAGCACTCGGGGTGCTGACGCTCCGGCACGGCGACGACTTCACGGTCGTCTACGGCGACGCCTCGCGCGTCCGCCGCCTGGCCCCGGGGCGCAGCGAGGGCGCCCTCGAACACGCGCTGCGGACGATCGACCGCGCGGTCGACGACGCGGCGGCCCCCAGCGATCGGGACGCCCTGCTGTCCTTCGTCACGCGGACGATCGCGCGGCGCATGATCGTCGTCGTGCTCACCGACGAGGCCCCGGTGACCACCGAGACCGAGCGCCTGCTGCGCCGCCTGCGCGTGCAGCACGACGTCCTCTGGCTCACCCTGCGCGACGCCGAGCCGGTGCTCGACCACCGTTCCGCCCGGCTGCGGGCCGACGTCGACAGCCTCTGGGAAGTCCCCGATTTCATCCAGGGCGACCGCACGATCGTGAACGAGCTCCGTGCGCAGCGGGCGGCCGACGCCGCCCGGCTCGCCGACCTCCTCACGCGGATGGAGATCAGTCACGCCGCGCTCGACGGTCAGGACGACGCCGTTCCGCAGCTGCTGCACCTGTTGAACCGGAGGTCCGATGCCCGGTTCTGACGAGCTCTACCCGCCCGCGCAGTACGGGTGGGGATGGATGCTGCTCGCCCTCGGCATCCTGGCCCTGCTGATCGTCGGCACGTGGCTGCTGTTCCGGCTCACACGCCCCCGCACCGCCGCCTCCGGAGCGGCCTCGGGTGCCGGTCAGCCGTCCACGCTCGACGTGCTGTCCGCCCTGCGCTCGGAGTACCTCGACCGCATCGACCGCGTCGAGCACGACTACCGAGACCGCCATCTCTCCGCGCGGCAGGCGAACCTGGAGCTGAGCCGCGTCGTGCGCACGTTCGTCAACGAGTACAGCGGTCTGGAAGCACCGGTGCTCACCCTCGACGACCTCGTCTCCCGCGGCGTGCACCCGGCGCTCATCGACGCGATGGGCCGCCACTACTATCCGAGCATCTTCCGGCAGGGACCCGCCATCGATCCGGCCGCCGGCGCCGAAGCCGCCAGGACGGTGGTGCGCACGTGGCACTAGCGAACGTCTGGATGCTGGTCCTCGCCGCGGCGGTCGTCGTCGCCGCGGTGGCGATCGGCCTCGCGGTGGGCCTGCGCCGCCACCGGGACCGGCGCACCGCGGACACCGCTCGCGTGGCCAGGGCGGAGC
>NZ_SSDN01000026.1:0-447 GCF_004794355.1 Microbacterium sp. K36
ACGGTGCCCCTCGCCGCGAGGGTGGCTACAACCGTGACGGTGCCCCTCGCCGCGAGGGTAGCTACAACCGTGACGGTGGTGCGCCTCGTCGTGAGGGCGGCTATAACCGCGATGGTGGTGCGCCTCGTCGCGAGGGCGGCTACAACAACCGTGACGGTGCCCCCCGCCGCGAGGGCGGTTACAATCGCGACGGTGGTGCGCCTCGTCGTGAGGGTGGCTACAGCCGCGATGGTAGTGCTCCGCGGCGTGAGGGTGGGTACAACCGCGACGGCGGTGCTCCGCGTCGTGAGGGCGGCTACAACAACCGTGTCTCGGGCCCTCGTCGCGAAGGTGGTTACAACCGCGACGGTAGTGCTCCGCGTCGTGAGGGTGGTTACAACAACCGCGATGGTGCGCCTCGTCGTGAGGGTGGATACAACCGCGATGGTGGTGCGCCTCGTCGTGAGG
>NZ_SSDN01000027.1:0-972 GCF_004794355.1 Microbacterium sp. K36
CGCACGTCTCGAAGGAGGGTCTCCCGCAGCGGGAGGCCCTCCTTCGTCGTGGGTGACCCTTTCGCTCGCGGTCACGGTCATGGTCGCGCTCAGCTATCCCGATCGTCCGGTCTGATCGCGCTGTCCCCCGAAGGGGGGACAGCGCGCCTACGACAGTCCGGGTACTGTCCTGTACAGGCGGGATGTTGAACTCGATACAAGAAGAGGTATCTGATGAATCGACAGAACCGAGTCCCGCGCGTCAGTATCGCGAGCGTCGTGATAGTCGCCATGCTCGCTTCCTCCGGGGGTGTGGCAGCGAACGCGTTCGAAATCGACGGCACGGAGGAGCCGTGGATGTCGTCTCGTCCGCCGCGGAGATCCATCCGCAGGCAGGTGCCGGTGCGGCGGTTCTCGCCAGCCGTCTCATTGCGCTTGTGCCAGGCATCGGCACGGTGGCGGTTAACGTCACATCCTTGGCAGGCGCGCTCCTTGGCTTCGGTGCGGCACTCCTCAATGTCTGCAACATCAAGAGCCGTGGTGTTTGGGTAGGGCACACCTGGGTGACTGGAGTTCTGCCCTTCGCCCCTACGGTGATGCGGTCCGGCTACTTCTGCGTGCCCAACTAGCGTGAAAGGGTCTCCTGCGGTGGAGAAAACCATGACCAATGAGTTGTTAGCGGCGCTGATGGTTTTGTCCACGGGCGCCTTGATGTCGACCGACCTTCGCCATCTACGAGTGGTGCACGTAACGCTGTGGGGGCTCATGCTCTCAGAAGTCGCCCTCCTCGCTCTGCTGGTCTTCGTCGATGGAGCGAGTGCTGCGGGGTGGGTGCCGCTGATCCTCTGTATCGTCGCGGGAGTGAACGTCGCCTTGTGGATCGGAGCTATCGTCCGGTCGTCGGGAGGAGCCGGTAGCGAGATCTGACACCTGCCGCACGTCTCGAAGGAGGGTCTCCCGCAGCGGGAGGCCCTCCTTCGTCGTGGGTGACCC
>NZ_SSDN01000028.1:0-38640 GCF_004794355.1 Microbacterium sp. K36
GCCCTCCGTGAGACCGGATCCCTCTTCGAGCATCGGCTTCCAGCGGTTCCGAGTGGTGCCGACCGGAAGCGTCGTCTCGTACGAGACGAGGGTGCCGGGTGTCAGATGCTCGGCGAGCGAGCGCGTGGCGGCGTCCATGTAGCGGAAGTCGGGCTCCCAGGTCTCGTCGTCCACGAAGACGGGAGCGACCAGGACCACGGCGTCGGCCCCGGGGATCGCCTCAGCGTAGTCGGTCGTGGCACGGAGGCGGCCGGCGGGGATGAGCTCCTCCAGGCGCTCCTGCAGTTCCGCCTCGCCGGGGAACGGCTCCCGCGCGGCGTTGATCATGTCGACGGCCTTCTGGTTGACGTCGACACCGACCACGTCATGACCGGAGGAGGCGAACTGGACGGCGAGAGGGAGCCCGATCTTTCCGAGGGCCACGACGGCGATACGCATGACCCCCAGTCTAAGGGCGTCGTCAGACGACGCGTCGCAGCCCGGGGACCCTCCGCATGAGGAAGACGACGAGGAAGGAAGTCACGACGACGATCACCCACTCGAGCACCGAGAGCGGGAAGGACCCGGCGGCCGCGTCGAACGGGGGCACGGCACGCACGAGGAGCATGATCGCGAAGTGCAGGAGGAACACGCCGAACGCGCAATCGGAGAGCTCTCGGATCACGCGCTGTGTCCGGGAGCTCGGCCGCCATCCCGCGAGCACGCTGTTGGTGCAGACGAACAAGCCGAGCGAGGCTGCTGCGACGATGGGGCCGAAGTAGCTGAGAGGAAGGACGGCATCCAGGACCGGCAGGTGCGGACGCGAACCGTACTGGATGATCGACGCGATGACCGCGACGATCGTGCCGCCGATGACGAGGGCGAGACGCCCGCCGGACAGCCGGACGTGCCGCAGCGCCCACCCCGCGAGGAAGTACCCGGCATAGGGCAGCCATTGCGTGAGGGCGAGCAGCGTCAGCGGGCTCTCGTCCCCCAGCGCCGTCAGCACGGTCGACGACATCCCGGTGATCACCGTCGCACCGAGGGTCACGGCGGCGAAGACGAGGGCCCGGCGCTCACCGCCCCCGCTGAGGAACGCCGCGAGGACGGGCGCGACGACGTAGAGGCCGACGATGAGCCACAGAAAGTACAGGTGCGTGTATGGCTGGCCGTCCAGGACGAACCGGGCGACGTCGGCACGGGTCGGCTGGATCTGGGAGAACAGGGTCCGGATGAGGAGGAAGTAGAGCAGGGACCAGAACACCAGCGCCGTCAGGAGCCGCGGGAGCCTCTTCCGATAGAACGCCGCCGGGCCTTCGACATGCTGCCGCGGGGCGAGCACGAACACGCCGGAGATCATCACGAAGACGGGAACCACCCAGACGAAGCCGATGTCGGCGATCACGGCGCCCCACCACCCGGGTGTACCGCGCACCTCGGGATTGGCCACCATCCCCGCGAACACGTGGATGGCCACGACACCGAGGACCGAGACGACCCGCAGGGCATCGAGCGACCAGACCCGGCCAGACCCTTCGCGTGGCGTGCGATCGAGACCGTCGTCGGTCTCAGGCTGTCGTGATTCGGGAGTCACGACCAGTCCTGGAGCACCTGCACGACGCGCTCGGCAGCCCGGCCGTCGCCGTACGGTGCCGCATCGGTGGGTTCGGGGCGCGGACGCCCGGCGCCCCGCGCGATCTCTTCCGCGTCCTGCGCGAGGACGTTCCATCCGAGCTCGACGGTCTCGACCCATTCCGTCTCGGTGCGGACCGTCGTGCACGGTACGCCCAGCAGGAACGCCTCCTTCTGCAGTCCGCCGGAATCGGTCACCACCCCGGCGCTGGAGAGCATGGCGGCGACGAGCTCCGGGTAGGCCAGCGGCGGGTGGACGACGACGGCGCCCTGCGAGAGCGAGATCCCGTGTGCCTCCGCCTTGGCGACCACGCGGGGGTGCGCGAGGAGCACGACCGGCCGGTCCAGCGCGCCGAGTCCCGCCACCACCTCGGCGAGGCGTGCAGGGTCGTCCGTGTTCTCCGCGCGATGGATCGTCGCGATGTAATGGCCCCCTGCTGCGAGGCCGAGGTCTTCCACGAGCGGCGACGGGCGCGACGAGACCTCGTCGCGAACCGTGAAGAGGACATCGGTCATCACGTCACCCACGAGCACCGTGCGCTCCGCGAGCCCTTCTGCCGCGAGGTGGTCGACCGCGACCTGCGTCGGAGCGAGGAGGAGATCGGCCGCATGATCGGTGAGAACGCGATTGTGCTCCTCCGGCATCCGCCGGTTGAAGCTCCGAAGCCCCGCTTCGAGATGCGCGACGCGAATGTGCATCTTCACAGCGCTGAGAGCCGCAGCGACCGTGGAGTTGGTGTCGCCGTAGACGAGCACCCAGTCCGGTCGGTGCTCGTCGAAGACCGCATCCAGCGCCGCCAGCATCGCCCCGGTCTGCACCCCGTGGGAACCGGAGCCCACACCGAGGTGGACATCCGGGGTGCCGATGCCGAGGTCTTCGAAGAAGACGTCCGAGAGCATCGGGTCGTAGTGCTGGCCTGTGTGCACGATGACGTGGTCCACTCCTGCGGCCACGAACGCCTTGTGGATGGGAGCGAGCTTGACGAACTGGGGACGGGCGCCGACGACGCTGACGATCTTCACAACAGGCAAGTCTACGGACACCGGACGCGAGCGGTCAGCGCCGCCCGACCCACCACGTGGCAGCGCTGAAACGCAGCGGCGCCTCGCGGGCCCACAACAGCGCGGGCCGCGCCGGGAGGAGAGCCTTCACCGAGACGAAGCGTCGGCGGCGCCGAGACAGTTCGTCCAGCATGCCGTCGGGCGTTCCCGGCTCCTCGGCGGCGACGATGAGGTCCCGGTCCGCGGTCGAGAGCACGTGCACTGCTCCGGGTGAGAACGATCGCAGAGCCTCGATGATCTCACGCAGGGCTTCGCGATCGCCCGGCACCCAGGCGCCCGCCCGGTAGTGGATGGCGCCGAAGACGGTGACCCGCCAGAGTTTGACCGCGAGAGCCTCGCGATCCCGCCGTCCCAGTGACGGGGCGAAGGACCCTTCGAGGAGCAGCCGGACCGCCTGAAGCTCTTCGCCCAGCGGTCGGGCGGCGAAGGTGACCCGCTCTTCGCCGTCGTGGATCAGATACTCGCCGGGCCCCTGGTGCACACTGATCTCGGCTGCCGAGAACCAGAGACGCACACCGAAGTCGAGGTCTTCACCGGTCGCCAGCCCCTCGGTGAAGCGGAGCCCGCCGAAGCGCGACGTCGCGATGAGGCCGAGCGGGGCCGTGCGGTATGCGAGGCGGTCGCGACGGCCTCGGAGACGCCGCTGGCGGAGCGTCGGAGGGGTGGGCACCCGCCGCCCTGCGGCATGACGCAGGGGCGCGATCACGACATCGGCGTCGTCCCTCTGCGCCGTCCGGCGCCACGCATCGATCGCGCCGGTCGTCAGCTCGTCGTCCGACCCCATGACCGCCACGTAGGCACCGGCCGCTTCCGCGATACCGAGATTGAAAGGCCCCGCGGGACTGCGCACGTCGTCCCGCAGCTCCAGGAACCGCACGCGGTCATCCTGTGCCGCGGTCCCCGCGGCCTCGCGGATCGCGGCTTCCTCGATGTTGTGGCACACGACGTGGACGGCACGTACGCTGCGCGAGGTCAGGACCGACGAGACAGCCCGCGCGATGTCCCGCCGAGGATCGTGCGCCGCGATGACGACATCGACGTCCCGCGGCAGCGGAGCGACCCCGCGACCGATGGCGGTGCGGTAGGCCGCCTGTGTCGCCGTGCGCCTCTCCTCAGGATCGAACAGGGCGGATGCGGCGGCCGCGATCTCGGGCGCCGATCGGTCACGATTGAGCTCCTGCACGCGCTGCACGGCATCGGCGTACGCGCGGGGCGACCCCGCGTCGACGAGCACGCCGTCTGGTTCGGAGACGAACGACCGCTGCTCTCCTGATGCGGACACCACCACGGGGCGTCCCGCCACGAGGGCCTCGGCGATCGCCACGCCGAAAGTCTCCATGCGGGTGGGAAGGACGAAGACATCGGCCTCGGCGAGGAGAGCCTCCACCTGGGCCGGGGCGACCCTCCCCCGCAGCTCCACGTGGTCGGCGATCCCGAGCTCAGCCGCGAGCGAGAGCAGCGCTTCCCGCATCGGGCCGTCTCCGGCCCACAGAAGCCGGGCGTCCTCTCCGCGCTCGCGGAGCTCGGCGACCATGCGCACCGCGATATCGGGGCCTTTCCGCTCGATCAGGCCCCCGACACCGACCAGGGTCAGTCCCCCGGTCCGGGGACGGGGATGCACGACGGTCGGCCGCTGCACGGCGTTGGGGATGACGACGGTGGGGCCGCGTCGTGTCCGTTGCACCGCTCGCGCCAGATCGTTGCCCACGGCCACCACCACATCCGGACGGCGGAGCGCCGCGCGCACCAGAGGCAGAGACGCCCGGGCGGCCCGCGGTGCGGTGTCCGGCGCGAGAAGGGCCGACCAGTGTTCGGTATGCACCCACGGACGCTCCACGCGGTGCCCCAGGAAGGGAAGCAGTGCCGATGCCGCCATGGAATGCACGAGGTCGACACGAGCGGCACGCTCGACGATGATCGCCCCGGCGCGCCGGATGCTCCGTGGGTCTGTCGTGGACATCCGCACCGTCGTGACGGGGAAGCCCACGGTCGCCATCTCGCCGTCTGCCGAGAGGTGGATGACCTCCACGTCGTGATCCTCGCGCAGCATCTCGATGTCGCGCTGCACGAAGATACCGGTCTCCGGTCGGCCCGCAGTGGGAAGCCAGGGCGTCACGACCAGAACCTTCACGAGAAGACGCTATCAGGCTCGTCCGCGCCGACGCCCGCGCCCATCCGCGAGGGAACTCACCAACTCCGCCGCGCGCGCACCCGTGCGTCGTGCGTCGTACTCCGCTTCCCAACGCTCGCGAGGCGCGTAGGTCCCCGACGGGGCGTCGAGCACCCCGGCGAGCGCCGTCGCGACCACGTCCGGATGCGCGTCGGCGTCGACCAGCTCCCCCGTCCGAAGCTCGGGCCCCACGATCTCCGGGGTCCCTCCGACAGCGGTCGCCACGACCGGGATGTCGAAGGCGATCGCCTCCATGATGCTGACGGGCACGCCCTCGGACGCCGAGAGGTTCACGAAGGCGTCCGCGGCCCCCGTCTCGTAGAAGGCCGAGACCGTGGCGTTCGGGACCTGGCCACGCAGATCGACCTCGATGCCGGGCGGGAGGGAGAGGACGCTCTCCCGCAGTTGCGGGAACAGCGGCCCTTCCCCGAAGTGCACCCAGCGTACCGGCCGCGAGGGGTCCAGGGCGTGCAGTGCGAGGACAGAGTCCAGGATGCGATCGACGCGCTTCACCTCGCTCACCGCCGAGCACGACACGATCGTCTGCACGGCGTCGCGCTGCCGTCGGGGTGCCTGATCCGGCCCGTATGCGCCGAGCCTGCTCACGCGCACCTTCCCGCCGACCTGCGGATAGCGCTCCTCGAGGTACTGCGCGGCATCGTCGGAGATGGCCAGCACCCGATCGGCGCGAGCGAAGAGGAAGGGACGGAACGGCAGATAGCCACCGATGGCCCGCTCCTCGTAGAGGTCGTAGCGATGGACCCGGACGACGCGCGCGGACACCCCGCGGAGCCACGGGAGGGCCAGTCCCCCGCCCATCGCCCAGAAGGCGTAGGCCACCGTGTCCCGGTCACCGGCGATGGCCTCGCGCACGGCAGAGCGATGAGCCTGCGTCATCCCCACCTTCGCGCCCATGGCGAAGAGCCGCGCGTTGCGCAGCAGGCGGCCGCTCCAGAGCTCCCGCCACGTCGCCTGGAGCAGCAGGGCGAGGGGCCCGACCTCGATGAGCTTCCGCGGCGCATCCTCCGGGGCAGGCTCGAAGAGGTTCCCGCCGAAGCGTACTCCGGGCGGAAGAGCGACCATGCCGCCCGTCGTGTCCCGGGCATGGCAGAACACGACGACATCCTCGAACCGCTCAGCGAGCGCCTCGATCTCTTTCTCCACGAAGACGACATCCCCCGCACGGTAGGGATAGTCGTTCGTGAAGAGGATCAGTCGGCTCATCGCCGTGTCCGCTTCGAAGGAGCGGCCAGGAGCGCGGCCAGCGCATCGGCCCACCGCTCGGCCTGCTCCTCACCGGACAGATCGCGGGCGGAGGCTGCCGAGGCCTGCTTCCATGCGCGCACCCGCTCCGCGTCGAGCCCGTCGAGGAGTCGGGTGAGCGCCGGGGCATCGAAGCCGTCGGCGACCGCGCCGAAACCACCCTCCTCCAGGACTCTGGCCATCTCCGGCGACGGGCCGATGATCACGCCGAGACGCGCCTGCACGTAGTCGAAGAACTTGTTCGGGAGCGCCCAGGTGTTGTTGAAGTTCACCGGCGGCAGAAGGTGGACGCCGACGTCGTGGGCGTTCAACGTCCGCGAGAGCTCGACATACGGCACGGGATCGTGCAGCTCGACGCGCGCGGACGCCTCGGCTCTCGCGCGCACCTCCTCCAGGAACCCCGGGTCGTTCGGAGTGAGGTAGAGGGAGAGCCGGACGTCGGCGGAGGTCGCCTCGGCGGCATCGATGATGGCGACGATGTTCCGGTCGCGCAGGGCGGCGCCCGAGTGCACCAGACGGATCGGAGCTGCCACCGGCGTCGGCTCGAGATCGGCGTACGGGGCTGCGTTCGTGACCACTCCGGCGTGGATCCCGTATCGACGCTCGTATTCCTGCGCGATGCCCTGACCGACGGTGGTGACCGAGTCGGCACGCACCACGAAGGTCCGGCACATCCAGCGGACGAACGGTGCGACGAACAGGCGCCACCTGCGCACGTCCTCCTTCTGCCGGGGAGCGTACTCGTGGAGGTCGGCATGCACGCCGTGTACGGACTCCTGCGCGAGCGCCAGGCCGACGGCGTCCACGTCGTTCGCGAGGACGAGGTCCCACTGCGTGCCGGCCAGGCCCGACACAGCCGCCGCGATCGCCGGGTTGGACCAGTACGCGCGCCGATAGCGGCGCAGCAGCACCGCGAGGCGGTCATAGCGCCAGATGGGGAACTCGTCCGGGATCTGCAGGTGACCGCTGACGCCATCGGGGGCGTCGCCGTACCCGACCGTGTGCACGGCGAAGTCCCGGCGCAGTCGAGCGATCTGCTTCAGCAGTCGCGCATCCGCGCGGATCGTCGAGAACGAGATGATCAGCAGGCGGGGGGCGCTCATCGACGCCCCTTCGCCACGAGACCGTGGATGATGCGGTCCCACTTCTCGACCTGACGTTCGCCCTCGAGCTCGCGGGCACTGTCGTGCGCGTGCTGCTTGAACGCCGCCACCGACTCCGGCGTGAGCTGCTCGATCGCCTCACGCAGGGCCTCCACGGTGAAGTCCGACGCCACGGCGCCCAGGCCGTACCTCTCCACGTACCCGGCCATCTCCGGCGAGGGGCCGACGACGATCCCGAGCCGTGCCTGCACGAAGTCGAAGAGCTTGTTCGGCAGGGCGTGCCGGTAGTTGAAGGTCAGGGGCGGGAGGAGGAAGACCCCCACGTCGTAGGAGTTCAGCGTTGTCACGAGCTCCGCGTACGGCACCGGATCGAGGACGCGCACGCGGTCGGTCGTCGCGGCATACTCCTTCAGCTCCTCGAGATATGCGGGGTGATTCGCCGTCAGGTAGAAGTCGAGGGTGACGTCCGCGTCCGCCGTGGCCACGGCCTCCGCCATCAGATGGAGCTGACGGTTGGTGAGGCCGGCCCCGCTGTGCACGAGCCGGATCGGCGAGGACACCGCGCCGGGGCGGAGATCGTGATAGGGCGTCGCATTGCTGACCAGCTCGGCGTGGAAGCCGAAGTTCCGCTCGTACTCTGCTGCGAGCCCCTCGCTCACGGTGGTCCACGCCGCCGCCTTCGTGACGTAGGTGCGGACCACCCAGTCGAACCACGGCGTGATGCGCTGGAACCACAGCTCGTTGTCGTCGTGCAGCCGCGGCGAGTACTCGTGCAGATCGGCGAGGACGCCGTACCGGGGACGCAGCTTGACGGCGACCGGGACGGCCTCGACATCGTTCGCGATGATGACGTCGAACTTCCGTCGCTTCAGCGCTTCCCGCGACCAGCGCACCGCCGACAAGCGCCAGTACGCCTTCCGGTAGCGCTTGAGGGTGATGAGCTTGCCGTCGAGGTCGTTGTAACGGATCTCCCGCGGCAGCGAGAGGTGCTCCACCACACCCTCCGGGGCGTCGCCGTAGCCCAGCGTCGTCACGTCGAAGTCCTCGGTGAACCGTGCGATCTGCTTGAGCACCCTCGCGTCACCCGTCAGGGGCGAGTACGACATGATGAGCATGGTCGGGCGGGCGGTCATCGGCTGCTCCTTCGCTCGCGCGTGCAGAAGTAGAGGACGTATCGGCGGAGGGTCGACTCACGCGCGAAGCTGTGTACGAGATCCGGGGTCAACCAGCGATCGCGACGGCCCGCACCGCGGGAAGCGGCGACGTCGGTCCGGAGCCTCGACGCGCGAGGGTCGGCGAGCAGCCCGTCGAGGATGCGTCGGTCCTGGCGGTTGAACGGCAGCAGAGCGCGCGGAGCGACGTCGAGCAGGCGCCGGAGCAATGCTGCGAAAGCGATGACACCCTCGTCGTCCAGCTCTTCCGCCAGCGCTTGCACGTTGCCCAGGACGGTGATCCGGATGAGCTTGACGGCCAGGGCCGTGCGAGTCCGGGGTGAGAGATCGGCGAAGACCCCGTCATCGAACAGACGCACGATCGGCTCGAGCCGCTCCGAGACGGTCATGGCCCCGAGCGTCGTCCGCTCCGCCGCATCCTCCCCGATGACGTAGGCGCCCGCTCCGCGGAGCAGATCGATCCGTCCCCCCTGTGCCCAGAGACGGATGCCGAACTCGAAGTCCTCGCCCACGCGTACGCCCTCGAGCATGCGGAGGCCGAGCTCGCGCATCCGAGCGGTGCGGAACAGGCCGAGGGGCGCTGTGCGGTAGAAGAGCCGATCGCGGGCGGCGTCCAGGCGTCGGCGGCGACCGAGCCGCACGAGAGGGTTCGGCATGAGCGTCTGGCCCTGCAGCCGGATCTGCGCGATGGCCGCGTCCGGGCGCTCCGCGCGCACGTGACGGATCCATCGCGACATGGTGCCGGGCTCGAGGAAGTCGTCTGAGCCCATGACCCCGCAGTACTCGGCCTCGACCGCGGCGAGGCCATGGTTGAACGGTCCGGCGGCGCTCCGGATCCCGTCCCGGAAGGGCAGGACCCGGATGTCGCCGTCGATCCCCGCGAGGCGTCGCTCCAGGATCGCCGGGTCGAGCCCGTGCGCCACGACCGTGACACGGACGACGTCGCGGACGTCGGCGTCCTGGACGAGCGACGCGACGGCGCGCTCGATCGGTCGCCGCTCGTCGTGGCAGGCGATCACGACGTCGACGAACGGCGTCGTCACGTCAGTCCAGCCAGCTGCGCCTGCTCGGCGAAGTTGGGCACGCGGGCGACGAGCTCGTCGAACGTGCCCTGGTCCGCGATCGTCCCGTCCTGCATGAAGCAGACCAGGTCGCTGTCCCGGATCGTGGAGAGCCGATGCGCGACGGAGACGATCGTGACCTCTCCCTTCAGACTGCGGATGGCCTCGGTGACCTTCGACTCGGTCTTGGTGTCGAGCGCGCTGGTCGCCTCGTCGAGGACGAGGATCAACGGGTCGCTGTACAGGGCCCGTGCGATGCCGAGGCGCTGGCGCTGTCCGCCGGAGAGCGACAGACCACGCTCTCCGATGCGCCCCCGCATGCCCCCCTCGCGGGCCTCGATGGTCTCCCAGAGCTGCGCGCGCTCCAGCGAGGTGCGGACGCGATCGAAGTCGATGTCCTTATCGTCCCAGTCCAGCGCCACGTTCTGTGCGACCGTGCCGTCGAAAAGGGAGACGTCCTGCGGCACATAGCCCACGCGGGAGCGCCAGGCGGCGAGCACGTCGTTGAGGTCCTCGTCGTCCAGACGGATCTCGCCCTTCTGCGGCACGAGCAGGCCGAGCAGGATGTCCACGAGAGTCGACTTCCCGGCGCCCGACGACCCGACGAGGGCGAGCGAGCTGCCGATCGGGATGCGGAGGTTGATGTCGTGGACGGCGGGGGTGTCCTCATGCTTGGGGTATCCGAAGGACACGTCGGTCAGGGTGAGCATCCGCGGCTCCCCCTCGATCGGCTTCTGTCCCAGTCGTTCCGCCACCTCGATGTACTTCTCCGACACCTGGATGTCGAAGATGACCGCCTGCACGTGCGGGACGTTCGCGGTCGTGGTCGTGACGATCGACTGGAAACCGGTGAGGGAGGGGACGAGGCGGAAGCCCGCGACCGCGAAGAGCGCCACCGATGCCAGTGCCTCCTGCATGCCCCCGAGCGCGTAGCCGATGCCACCGACGAGCACGAACCCTCCGACCAGAGCGGAGTTCAGCACGAAGCCGGGGACCGAGCCGAGGAAGTTCATGTTCGCGCGCGCCCTCGTGCTGAAAGAGCGGTTGTACTGGACGATGCCGGCCACCTCGCCGGTCTTGTTCCGCAGCGTGATCTCCTTCAGCGCCTGCATCATCTCGGTCATCAGGGTCGCGACCTTGAACGAGTAGTCGCGGGAGACCCGCCCCGCCTGGACCGAGCGGCCGGACACCACCCAGTAGAGCAGGGCCATGATGCCGCCGAGGTACACCACCGTGATGAGCGCTGTCAGCGGCTGGGCGACGACGATGATCGCGAGGATGAGGACGAAGCTCACGATCAGCGATGGGAGCTGCACGATCGGCAGCAGGAAGCCGCTGATCGTGTTGGCGATGCCGACATCCGCGATCCGCACGATCTGCGCCGTGTTGCGGCCGAGCCGATAGGTCCACGGCGCCTTGATGTAGCTGTCGAAGAGCTGTCGGCCGATCTCGAGCTCGAACGCGGCGAAGCGACGGGTGGCGAACCACTGCTGGAGCAGCGCGAGCGCGGACTTCACGAGGATGAGGATGGCCACACCGCCGATCAGCCAGATGTAGTCCTCCTCCCCGATCTCGCCGATGACGGGGAGCGTGATCGTGGTCCGCGCGATCATCGGCGTCAGGCTGAGCGCCAGGAGCATGATCGCGCCGATGTCCAGGACACTCAGCAGACAGGACACCACGACATAGCGCAGCAGGTAGGAACGGGCGTCTCCGGGGAGGTAGGTCACGAGGTCCCGGTAGGTCTTCGCAACGAGCTTCATGACGCGGAGTCCTCCGGGTAACGATCAGCGGGCATCGGTCCAGTCTTCCATGCGGGACCCGCCCCCGCCTTCACGTTCGCCGAGGAAGCCGGCGAGGGCCTCGGCGGCACGCCGTCGGGAGTGCACGGCTCGTACGAAGTCGGGGCCGTCCGCGGCGAACGCGGACGCACGATCCCGGTCGGCGAGGACGCCACGCAGAACGCCCTCCAGATCCGCCGCGCGGGACTGGAGGATCGGGAGCTCGCGGCCGGTTCCGGCGCGCACCCGCTCGCGCACCTCCTCCGCCACGTGGCTGATGACGACGCGTCCGCTCGCGAGGGCCTCGCAGGCGGCGACGCCGTAGATGCCGAGCGAGAACTGGTCGAGCACGATGTCCGCCTCGCCGTAGACCTGCGGCATATGGGAGGCGGGGACCCCGGTGACTTCCCGGTACTCGATGACCCCGTCGTCGTGGAGACGCTGCAACGTCGGCGTGACGGCCGCCGTCCCCTTGAGCCCGGCCCGGCTCGGGGCATGCACGACGATCGGTCGGTCCCGCCGCAGCGGTGCGGCCGGAGCCGCCGCCGCCCACGGGTCCACGTCGACCACCACCGGAAGCCACGTCGCCCCCGGCAGGTCCGTGAGCAGATCGGGCGTCGAGACGAAGGCGGGGATCCCGAGCCGCTGCTGCAGGCGATGATTGGCTTCGGTGATCTCCTGCAGGCGCGACTGCTCACCGTACTGTCCGTCGCGGAAAGGAGAATCCGGCTCACGGCGGGCATGCTGATCCGGTCGACGGATGTCACTGCCATGCCACAGCAGCGCCACCTGGAGACCTCGGCTGCGCAGCCACGCGACGTCGTCGGCGGGCGTCGACCCGCTGCCCAGCACCTGTCGTCCTGACTCCACCAACACGTGGGTGAAGCCCCGGGCGACGGCTCGTCGCTGGGCGGCCTGCCATCGCCTGTTCTGCACGAAGTACGCCGTGGGGACCGAGTGGTCGGCGGGGTACGCGAACACATCGTCGGCTCCGCGGTACATGAAGTTGGCCGCGCTCACGCCCGGCAGCCCCTCCGCCGCACGAGCCCAGGCGAACCCTTGACCGGCGGAATTCACCGGTGCGATGAGCAGCCGTGTCTCCGCGGGCGCGCTCGAAGTCACCCCCGCCGACCGGAACGCCGCGCGCTTCCAGGGGAGCACGCGCTCGGCGAGGGGCTCCGGGATCGAACCCGTCACGGCTCGCTTGAGCCCCGCCAACGCGCTCATGGCCGTCCTCGCGTCAGGCGTCCAGAAGCGGAAGCGCGTTCCCGGTCCGCGACGACTCGAGAGCCGCCTCGACCACGGCCAGCGTCCGCAGCCCCTGCTCCATCGTGACGACGTCGGTCTGCTGCCCGAGCACGGCGTCGCGGAAGGCCTCATGCTCGACGCGCAGCGGCTCGCGCTTGGCGAACGCGTAGCGCGTGACGTCTCCTTCGGAGACCCCGCGGAAGGAGGACACGGACTCCCATTCGAGAGGGATCGTGCCGTTGGCGTAGAAGGTGAGATCCCCGGTGGAGGTGTCGGCGACGAACGCGCCCTTCTCCCCCGTGACCACGGTGACGCGCTCCTTCATCGGGCTCAGCCAGTTGACGATGTTGTTGACGATCACGCCGTTCGCCGTGCGGCCGGTGATGGTGATCATGTCCTCGTGCTCGCGACCGCTCTTGAAGGCGGTCTGGGCGAACACACGCTCGTAGTCGCTCTGCACGACCCAGGCGGTGAGGTCGACGTCGTGGGAGGCGAGGTCCTTCGCCACCCCGACATCCGCGATCCGGGAAGGGAAGGGGCCCTGCCGGCGCGTGACCACCTGGTACACGGCGCCGAGCTCGCCCGCCTCGATCCGACGGCGCAGCTCCTGCACCGCCGGGTTGAAGCGCTCGATGTGGCCGACCGCTCCGACCAGGCCGGCGGCGGCGAAGGCGTCGACCATGCGCTGACCTGCGTCGACCGTGTGCGCGATCGGCTTCTCGACGAGGGTGTGCACGCCGGCGGCCGCAAGCTTGAGCGCCGCGTCCTCGTGGAATCGTGTGGGAACGGCGACCACGGCGATGTCGATGCCGGCGTCGATGAGCGCGTCGATGTCCGGCAGGATCTCCAGGTCACCGGCCACGCCGTGCGGGTCGCCGCCCGGGTCGGCGATGGCGACGAGCTCGACACCGTCCAGCTCGCGCAGCACGCGGGCGTGGTGGCGGCCCATCATCCCCACACCGAGGAGACCTGCGCGCAGGTCTGCCATCAGGCACCCGCCTTCGCGACGGTGTTCACCGCGGCGACGATGCGCTCGAGGTCGTCCTGGCTGAGCGACGGGTGCACCGGCAGCGAGGCGACCTCGCGCGCGGCGCGCTCCGTCTCCGGCAGGTCGAGGCCGGGGGCGAAGTGCGTCAGCGACGGGAGGCGGTGGTTCGGGATCGGGTAGTACACGCCGGCACCGACGTTGTGCTCGTTCTTCAGCGCGGCGACGAAGCCGTCACGGTCCTCGGGGACGCGGATCGTGTACTGGTGGTACACGTGCACAGCGCCCTCGGCGACAGGCGGGACCACGACGCCCTGCAGGTTCGCGTCGAGGAAGGCCGCGTTCTGCTGACGCGTCTTCGTCCAGCCGTCCACCTTGGTCAGCTGCACGCGACCGATCGCGGCGTGGATGTCGGTCATCCGGGCGTTGAAGCCCACGATCTCGTTCTCGTACTGGCGCTCCATGCCCTGGTTGCGCAGCAGCTTCACCTGACGGGCGATCTCGTCGGTCGCCGTGGTGACCATGCCGCCCTCACCGCTGGTCATGTTCTTGGTCGGGTAGAGGCTGAACATCGCAAACTCGCCGAAGGAGCCGACCGGCCGACCATCGAGCGACGCGCCGTGCGCCTGCGCCGCGTCCTCGTACAGGGCGACGCCGCGCTCGGCGGCCAGGGCCTCGAGCTCGCGCATGCGAGCGGGGTGCCCGTAGAGGTGCACAGGGAGGATGCCCTTGGTCTTCGGGGTGATCGCCGCGGCGACGGCCTCCGGGTCCAGGGAGAAGGTGTCCGGCTCGATGTCGACGAAGACCGGGGTGCCCCCGGTGAGCGCGACCGAGTTGCCGGTCGCGGCGAACGTGAAGGACGGCACGATGACCTCGTCGCCCGGACCGACGCCGGCGGCGAGCAGACCGAGATGCAGGCCCGCGGTGCCCGAGTTGACCGCCACGGACGGGCGGCCGGGCACGAAGTGCGCGGAGAACTCCTGCTCGAAGGCGGCGACCTCCGGGCCCTGCGCGACCATGCCGCTGCGGAGGACGCGATCGACCGCCTCGCGCTCTTCGTCGCCGATGAGGGGCTTGGCGGGGGGAATGAACTCGCTCACACGGTCTCCTTGGTCAGTGTTCCGTCGGTCTCGATGAAGCGCGCCCCGGTCGCGGGGCACACCCAGGTGTTCTCGTCGTCGCCGCGGGTGAGCGGGACACCCGCCTCGCCGACCCAGCCGATGCGCCGGGCCGGGACGCCGGCGACGAGGGCGTGCGCCGGGACGTCCTTGACGACCACGGCGCCGGCCGCGACCGTCGCCCAGGCGCCGATCGTCACCGGGGCGACGCAGGTCGCGCGGGCGCCGATCGACGCGCCGCGTTCGATAGTGACCCCGACCGGCTCCCAGTCGTGGGCGCTCTTGAGGCTGCCGTCGGCATTGATGGCGCGGGGGTAGGTGTCGTTGGTGAGCACGACGGCGGGGCCGATGAAGACACCGTCGCCGAGCTTGGCGGGCTCGTAGACGAGGGCGTAGTTCTGCACCTTGCAGTTGTCGCCCATCTCCACACCGGTACCGATGTACGCGCCGCGGCCCACGATGCAGTTCTCGCCGAGGCGGGCCTGTTCGCGGACCTGGGCGAGATGCCAGATGGAGGATCCGTCGCCGATGACGGCGTCGGCGGACACATCGGCGGAATCGACGATCCGCACGCGGGAGGTTTCAGTCACGGGGCTCCTTGCACGCTGCGCGATGAGGCAGCACAGACGAGATTCTACTTGGCGTTGCTCCGCGAACCTCGACGCGCGCCGCGAACGACGTCTGCGGCGCGGGCGCCGACGGTGGCGAGCGAGGCGTTCCCCACAGCCCACGCGGCACGATCCGCCCGGATGCGCTCGGTCTCCCCCGATGTCCACTCGCCGAGCAGCCGCCGCATGGCCGCGGCCACCTCCTCCGGGTCGAATCCGACGGCTTCGCCGAGTCCGCCCGCACGCACGACCTCGCCGCCGGTCTCGGCGCCGGTGAAGAGCACGGGGGTCCCGACCGCGGCGGCGGCATACGTCTTGGTCGGTCGGGCGAAGTCGTAGCCGATGCCGGGGACGATGCTCACCAGGGCCCCGACGGCTCCGCGGATCCACGAGGCCGAGGTCGCGGGGCCGACGAGTCCCCCGAAGTGCACCCGTCCCGGTGCGAGCCGCGCAGCGAGCTCCTTCAGCTCTGCCTCCACGGCCCCCTGTCCGAAGAACCGGAGCTCGACGTCCTCGTCCGGGAGCAGAGCGAGCGCACGGATGAAGACGTCGGGCTGCTGCCACTCCGACATCGTGCCGGTGTAGACGAAGTAGGGCCGCTCTGCTTCGTGCGGGACGACGTCGGGACGGAAGACCGCGGTGTCGATCCCGTTGCCTACCGTCACGACACGCTCCGGTCGCCCGCCGATCGCGGCGAGCCGATCCGCGACCTCCGTGGAGACCGCCAGCGATCGTGCCGCTCGGCGCAGAACGAAGCGCTCGACGAACCGCATGACGGCCACCACCGGGCCGGGGGCGTCCATCGAGGCGACCGCATCGGTCCATACGTCGCCCGGGTAGTAGACCAGCGGGCGTCGGGTGAGGAAGGCCGCGATCGCGGCCGCGAACCCGGTGGTCGGCGGCGCCTCGGCCACGATCACGTCACTCCGCCGGACCAGGAGCCGGAAGAAGAGGGGCACGTCGAACGACAGGTACGGGACGTACCCGCGGATGGCTCCGCTGCCGTCTCTGAGCACCGGCGCGCGACGCACGACCACACCAGGGGTATCGGCGATCACCGTGTCCCGCGGCGGCTTCGTGCTCAGGACGGTGACATCCGTGTCGGCGGCCAGCGCGTGGGCGAGCGCCTCCATCCGGAAGCTGGCGGCGGTCACCTCCGGCGTGTAGAGCCGTGTCGCGATGACGGCGCGTCGTCTCCTCGACATCCTGCCCCTGCTGCTCGGTGGACCGGTGCCCGAATCGACACCTGACACAATAGAACCATGTCCTCGAGCGTCCCCGCGCCCTCCCCCGCCGATCCCCGCGCCTGGGTCGTCATCCCCCTCTACAACGAAGCCAGCGTGATCGGCGGCGTGATCGAGGGACTCAAGCCCCACTTCACGCACATCGTCTGCGTCGACGACGGATCCAGCGACGGCTCGGCGGCCGAAGCCGCCGCGGCGGGGGCGCACCTCGTGCAGCACCCGGTCAATCTCGGCCAGGGGGCTGCCCTGCAGACGGGGATCGACTTCGCTCTGGCACACGCCGAGTGCGACTACATCGTGACCTTCGACGCGGACGGCCAGCATCGCGTGGAGGACGCCCTCGGCATGCTCCAGCTCGCCAGGGACGAGGATGTCGCCATCGTGTTCGGCTCCCGCTTCCTCGACGACCGGACCAACCCCGGATGGATGAAGAAGGTCATCCTGAAGACCGCGGTGTGGGTCACGAACCTCACCACGAGCCTGAAGCTGACCGACGCCCACAACGGGTTGCGCGTGATCCGCCGGGACGCCGCCCAGGGCATCGAGCTCAAACAGGACCGCATGGCGCACGCCACCGAGATCGTGCTCGAGTTGGGGCGGACCCGTCTGCCGTGGAAGGAATACCCCGTGGAGCTGCTCTACACCGACTACTCGAAGGCGAAGGGCCAGAGCGTGCTCAACTCCGTGAACATCCTCGTCGACCTGGTGGTGCGCTGATCATGTGGATCCAGTTCCTGCTCATCGCGGCGATCATCGTCCTCGCCGTCTTCATGATGCGTCGTACCGGCGCCGACAGTCACCTGGCGATCCGACGGCTGCTCATGGGACTGTTCGTCGTCGTCGCGGTCCTCTCCGTGCTCTTCCCCCAGTGGCTGAGCTGGTTGGCCGGACTCGTCGGTGTCGGCCGAGGAACCGACCTCGTCCTCTACGGCCTCATCGTGATGTTCCTCGCGTTCGTGTACTCGCAGTACCGCCGGAACATCGCCCTGCAGCGACAGCTCACGCTCCTCGCGCGGAAGATCGCGCTCCTCGAAGCGGCCGAGAACGAGAAGGACGCTAGTCGCAACCCGTGATCTCGTAGAGGACCGCATCTCCCACCCGATCCACCTCGGTGAGGATCGGCGAGCGATCGAGACCGTGCAGGCCGTCGTAGGTCGTGTAGTGGTTCTGGAAGAGCACGGTCTCACCGAAGTCCACGGCGTGCGTGACGCCGAGGCGCTCCGCGGCCTCGCACACCGCCGGCGTGCCGTCGGCGAGCTGACGCGCGAGCACCGCCGCGTCCGCGCCGTAGTTGCCGGTCACGTGAGGGAAGACCACATCCTGACCGGTGTAGGCGAAGAGCAGACCGGCACCGGTGAGCGGGTCCCCGACCACGACGGCATCCTCCGGGATCTCGTCGTCGATCCGCTCGAACAGGGCCGCTTCGTCGGGTGACAGGCCCTGCGACGCGTCATCGAACCGGAAGCTCACGTCGCGCATGAAGCGCAGGTCGTTGCGGAGCGCGAGCATGTGCGTCGCCGCGGCCACCGCGATGACGACGACGATCCCGATCAACAGGCGCCGACGGCCGGAGCGGCCCAGCGCCTCGAGAGCGTCCCACACCCAGGCCGCGCCGAGGGCCGCGAGCGGAAGTCCCCACATCGCGAGCAGCGCGGCGACGCGGGTCGTGTCGTCGTACCAGACACCCACGAAGAAGCTGCGGACGGCCAGCACAGGAAGCCAGGCGGCGATGACGTAGAGGGCGATGCTGACCGCGTATCCCCCGAGGATCCACCAGCGCCGGTCTTTCACGACCCGCCAGATCCCGATCGCAGCGAGCGGGCCGAGGAGGAAACCGGTGCTCCGGTCCACCGGGCTGAGGAAGGCCACCTCGCCCAGCGATTGCGCGACCGTCTGCGTGGGCAGCCACTCGTGCGTCGTCACGTTCGCCTCGATCCACACCAGGACGAGGGCGACGAGTCCGAGCACCCCGACCGCGCCCACGGCGATGCGCGTGCCCCGTCGGCCTCGCGCCGCGGTACGCCAGGCTCGCGAGAGCAGGAAGGGGACGAGGAGGGCGATCGCACCGAGGAGCGCGGACGGATGGGCGAGTGCCGTGGCCGCGGTCGCGGCGAGAGCGACGAGGATGCGCAGGGTGCGGCGCCCCCAGCCGAGGTCGGCGGCGAAGGCCAGGAGCACGCTCGCGATGAGGATCGGCACGAGCAGCGTGCCGAGGAGATTCGGGTAGAGGACGCCCCAGTTCAGGAAGCCCAGCGGGAAGATGCTGAAGCCGAACCCGAGCACGGGCGCCCACCGTGCGGCCTGCGGGCGCTGCGGGAAGACCACGGCCGTCAGCGTGGCGAGCGCCACCGGCCAGATGAGGGCGACGACGGCCATGGTGGTGGTGTTCGTCGCCGTCACCACACCTCCGGAGACCGGAACGATCAGGCTGACCAGGGCGTGCCAGAGCGTCGGGTAGAACGACGTCTCCTGACTCGGCGTGGCCATGGTCATGTGCAGCGGCGAGGCGTCGCCGGTCGACGCGATGAACTCGACGGCGTTCAGGTGGAACAGGCCGTCGTACAGCTGGGAGGGGTTGCCCGGGTCACGCATGCCCAGTGCGAGGATGACCAGCCACCCCAGGAACGCGGCGGCGAGGGAGATCCAGATCCACGGCTGCGGGTCGGTGCGCGCCCGGTCGTCGCCGGCACCCCGGCCGGCGACGCGCAGACCTATGCCGATCGCCGACACCACGGCGGCGACGAGCACCACGGGCAGGGGCCCCCAGGGCAGACCGATGACCGGAGCCAGCACCGAGGCCGCGGCCACCACCCCGAGCGACACGACGATGGACACCCCGAGCCGGACGACGGCGCCCACCCCCCGCAGGCAGAGCCCGACGGGCAGTCCCGGCAGCACGAGCACGGCGAGGGCGACGAGCAGCGCCGGCGCCTGTGCGAGCCAGGCGCTCACTTGTCCACCAGCGCGATGGCGCCTTCGACCTCGCCGTCGTAGATCACGCGCCCCTTGTCGATCACGATCCCGCGGGTGCAGAGCTCCCGCACCATCTCCATGTCGTGGCTGACGACGACGAGAGTCTTGCCCTCGGCGATGAGCTCCTCGAACTTCAACCGGCACTTCTCCCGGAACGGCGCGTCGCCCACCGACAGGATCTCGTCGACGAGAAGCACGTCGAGCTCGACGTGGATGGCCACGGAGAACGCGAGGCGCATGAACATGCCCGAGGAGTAGTGCTTGACCTCCTGATCGATGAACTGCTCGATCTCACTGAACGCCACGATCTCGTCGTACCGCGCCTCGATCTCGTGCTTCTTCATCCCGAGGATGGCGGCGTTGAGGAAGACGTTCTCGCGTCCGGAGAGCTCGGGATGGAATCCCGCTCCCACCTCGATCAGACCGGCGACGCGTCCCCGCGTGAGCACCTGTCCCTCGTCCGGCTCCATCACCCCGGACACGAGCTTGAGCAGAGTCGACTTGCCGGAGCCGTTGAGGCCGAGCACGGCGACGGACTCGCCCTCGCCGATGACGACGTCGATGCCCTTCAGCGCTTCGAACTCGCTGGTCAGCTTGCGGCGCTTGATCCAGGACACGACCGTGTCCTTCAGCGAGAAGGCGTGGTTGAGCGTGAACCGCTTCTTGACGCCGTCGATGACGATGCTCGGGCGGAGCGTGGCGGGAGCACTCATAGGTCCTGTGCGAACCTTCCTTCGAGACGGCGGAAGACGAGCTGCCCGAGGAGCAGCGTGCCGATGGAGATCAGCATTGTCCAGAGGGTGTTCCAGGCGAGACCCTCCGGAAGGGCGAAAGCGGTGTCGGTCACCGGACGCCAGAAGGCGTAGTGGAACAGCTCCACCCCCTGCGTGATGGGGTTCAGCATGTACACCTCGACCACCCACTGCGGCCATCCGAGCTTGTCGACGACGGCGTCCTGCACCTGGGTCCAGGCGTACAGCACCGGAGAGGCCCAGGTCGCGAGGAGGAGCAGGAGCTCGACGATGTTCTCCGCGTCGCGGAAGCGGACGTTGATCGCTCCGAAGAAGAGGCCGAGGCCCAGCGCGAAGGTCATGACGATGACCATTCCCGCGAGGATGGCGAGGATCGAGAGGATCGAGATGTGCGTGACCCATCCAAGCAGCAGACAGACCACCAGCAGCAGACCCACCTGCGGGAGGAAGTGCACGAACGCGACGATCACCGCCGAGACGGCGAAGAGCTGACGCGGGAGGAACACCTTCCGGACCAGCGGCGCGTTTCCGACGATCGACGTCGTGGCGTTCTTGAACGCCTCGGAGAAGAGGTTGATCACGACGATCCCCGAGAACAGGTAGATCGCGTAGTTCGGGATCCCCCTGTCGAGGTTCATGAACAGCCCGAGCACCACCCAGAAGACGAGGAACTGGGCGGCCGGGCGGACGTACGACCACGTCCAACCGAGGACCGAGTTGCGGTAACGGGTCGTGACGCCGGTACGGACGAGGAGGTGCAGCAGATAGCGCCAGCGCACCACGTCGATCAGCCCGCGGCTCTCGCCAGGGGTGTCGAACGCGGAACGCGGGACGGCAGCGAAAAGATCTCGGGTATCGGTCACAGGCCCACTCAATCGACGACGCGACGGCATCCGTCGCCGTCTCAGTATCCCATGGTGCCTGCGGACGACCTTTCAGGCAGGGCCGCGGTCATCCGAGACTCGAGATGTTCTGCCACCCCGACCCGATCTGCACACTGGTCCCCCAGCCGCCCTTGCCGTTGCCGGGATAGAGGATCATCGCGCCGTCCTGACGGATCGCGAGGATGTCGGGCGTCCCGTCACCGTTGAAGTCTCCAGGGCCGACGATCTTCGTCATCCCACCCCACCCCTTGCCGATCTGGACCATGGTGCCGAATCCGCTCTTGCCGGTCGTCGGATAGAGGCGGAGGGCGCCGTCTGTCGTCCGGGCGAGGAGGTCGCTGCGGCCGTCGCCGGTGAAGTCGCCGGCGTTGATGACCATGTCCACCACACCCCAGCCCTTGCCGATCTGCACCCCGTCGCCCTGGAAGCCGCCGCTGCCGTTGCCGCGGTATAGCATCATCCGTCCGTCCTCGTGGACGCCGATCACATCCGGCTTGCGATCTCCGTCGAAGTCGATGCCGCCGACGATCTGGACGAACGACGACCAGCCGTGGCCGATGCGCGTCCCCTGACCGAAGGCGTTGCCTGCGGCGGGCAGGAGCGTGAGCACTCCGGTGCCGTCGACGCGGGCGAGGTCGGCCCGTCCGTCTCCGGTGAAATCGCCGAGGGAGAAGATCCTGTCGTCGGCTCCCCATCCGGTGGCGAGGGTGCTCGAGGAACGCCAGCCCCCCGAGCCCGTTCCGCCGTAGAGGCGGAGTTCACCGGACTTCGTGAGCGCGACGACGTCGTTGCCCCCGACACCGTCCACGTTGCCGAATCCCGCGGGCAGCGCCCGCGGCTTCGTCACTGCCGGCCCGGCTGATGCCTTGGTCGCCAGATTCTGCCAACCGGACCCCACGTTGCCGACGCTGGCCACGAAGGAGGTCGAGCGTCCTTCGTACGCCATGAGCACGCCGTTCGCGGTGTGCGCGAGCAGGTCCGGCGTCCCGTTCCCGGTGAAGTCGCCGGGGCTGAAGATGGACGTCATCCCAGACCACCCGCTGCCGATCTGCGCCCGGGTCCCCCAGCCGCCGCGGCCGTTGCCCGGGTAGAGGAAGAGTCTGCCGCTGGCGTCCCGCGCGATGAGGTCCGATCGACCGTCGCCGTTCATGTCGACGGCGCCCACGAGCATGCTCATCGTGCTCCAGCCGCTGCCGATGAGAGTGGCCGCCCGGAAGCCGCCCCGACCGTCGCCGGCACGCAGGTACAGTCCGCCCGAAGCGTCGGTCGTGAAGACGTCCGGAACGCCGTCCCCGTTGAAATCGCCGGCGGGGACGATCAGTACGGTACCCGTCCAGTCGCCACCCAGTCGCGTCGGAGCGCTGAGCGTGGTGGTCCCGTCGCCGTAAAGCACGGACGGCACCCCGGACGCGTCGACGGAGAGGAAGTCGCGGTTGCCGTCCCCGGTGAGATCGCCGACGCCGAAGAACGACGTGACGCCGCTCAGGCCCGTCGCCATCTGCACGCGGTTTCCCCACGTCTTCTTGGAGAAGGGATAGCCCCACACGGTGCCTGCGGTGTCGACGCCCACGACGAAGCTCGACGTGTTCGCCGACGAGATCACGGGCGGTGCCGCAGCCGGCTTGCCCTGGGTGGATCCGAACCAGTCGGTGAAGTAGTTGTAGAAGTTCCGGTTGCCGTAAGCGGAGCAGCCGTCACCCGAGCCGTACCCTGCTCGGAGAGCGGCGGCGTTCGGCTGGTACGGCGTGTAGTAGTAGAGGGCCGACGTGGCCTTGTTCGCGATGTACACCGGCGAGGATCCGCAGGCGCTGTTGGGGTTGTAGAGGATGTTCCAGGTCCGCCCCGGCGCGTACCACTGGAACCACTTGCCTTCCATGTAGATCTGCATCTGGCGCGCCGCACCGTAGATCTGGTGGAAGAACCCGATGTAGTTCGGATCGCACGGCGCGGTGTCCGGGCAGCCCTGTCCGAGCGCGATCCGGTAGCGCCAGGCGCTCGGCCACGTGTGCGTCACCAGGCCCTGCTCCTTCTGGAGCATGACGATGAGCACCTGCGGATTGATGTTGCAGGCCTGGGCCACGCGATAGATGATGCGCGCCGCCGACTCGTTCGCCGCGCCCGAGTACCCGCTGCAATACTGGTCACCGGGACGGGTGACGGTGTTCATCCGGAAGTCCTTGAGGCACACGATCGCCTCGTTGTTCTCATCACGCCCGCCGAGGCACCGCGAGACCTTGCTGTTGAAGAAGGTCTGGATCTGCGCTTCGGTCATCGTGCTCTTGTTGGTGAACACGGCGTCGCTGATGATGTTGCCGGGGGTGAACCCGACGAGGGACGTCTTGGCCAGCCCCGTCTGCGCGGGATCGACGGCGGTGCGCGCGATGGTCGGTGCGACGGAGGTCGCGGCGGAGGCGGCGGTGGCGGGGACCACCGTGCCGATCACCAGGGCGGAGGCAGCGAGGAAACAGGTGAGAAGGCGGGTGACCTTCGTGGTGTTTCGAGAGCGTGGGGCACGTCGAGACATGTGACCAGTGTGACGGAAGTTGCGGGATGATGCCACTGTTGCCACGGAAACGCGATCAGCTCCCGGCGTGTCGCGTGGATGCGAAGCTGGCGCTCAGGTGATCAGAGGTCTGCGTGCAGACTCCACACCCGCTCCGCGGCGCTCGCCCATGAGAAGGCCCGCGACCGGTCGGCGGCGAGCACGCGCAGGCGCTCCCTTCCGGCACCCGCCGCTTCCTCGATCGCGTCCGGCAGCGCCTCCTCGGCGACCACCGCTCCCCCGTCGGCGAGGACATCGTGATGACACCCGGACTCCACGGCCACGACGGGGACGCCCAGCGACATCGCTTCCACGGCGCGCCAGGGCCATCCGGTGACGGCGTCGGTGGAGACGAAGACGCGCGCCCCGGCGAGGACGGCGGCGCGGTCCGACACCTCGAGGGTCCCTCGGATGTGCGCGCGACGCTCGGGCAGTCCGGCGGCGGCGGCGATCTCCGCGATACGCGGTTCCGCGCCTTCCGCCGCCCCGATCACCACGGCGTCGAGACCGGCCGCGACCGCCCCGCGGAAACCGGCGGCCAGGGTGTCCTGCGGGCCGGACAGGACGATGTACTCCGACGGCAGGCCGAGTGCGTCGCGCCGCGACGTGGCGTCCGCCGGGAGGACGAGACCCTGGGGCGGAGCGCCGGCGATGACCCGGATGCGGTCGCCGAGCTTCACGAGACCGGAGAGCCGCTGCGCCATGGAATGCGAGGGGACGACCACGGCATCCGCATGCTTCACGGCGCGTCGGAGCATCCCGCGGTGCCAGGCGACGGCGCCCCTGGCCAGTTGGGACGGCGCCTCCCAGGCCCGCAGATCCCACAGCGTGACGGTCGTCTGGTCGTTGTCGTGCACGCGGTCATGACGCACCAGCGGAGCGAGCAGCGTGGGTGCGTGGATGAGGCCGCCGCCGACTCCCGGGGCGATACCGAGCTGCCAGGACGCGGCGAGCTCACGGCGGCCGACCGCGAGGGTGCGCACCTCTCCGATGCCGCGCAGGTCGACGTCCGCCCCCGACGGCACGATCGCGTCGACCGCGCAGTTCGGCGGGGCCGTCTGGACGAGGCCGGCGGCGAGATCTCGCGATGCCGCCGCCTGATCCGGATCGACGACGTGCACGAGCTGATCCAGAACAACACGCAGTCGAGCACCCATGCGATCAGGCTAACCGCGGGATGCCGACGGCCCCGGGAGCGCATCACCTGTCCACACCGCTACTCAGCGTTCCCACAGCATCGGGAGCGCGGCAGGCAGCTTCGCCGTGCTTGAATGCCAGGGTGAGCGATGGTCGCCTTCCCGTCCGCCGCCGATGGGTCGGGTGGACCGTCGGCCTCGTCCTCGTGTTCCTCGTCCTCGCGCTGGGCTGGGTCACGGTGCGCGGCATCGGCGCGGTCGACAACCTCCAGCAGATCGCGAAAGCGACCAGTCAGCTCAAGCAGTCCATCGCCGACGGCGATCTCGATGGAGCAGCCCCGATCGCCGCCCGCATCTCCCGCAACGCGGAGTCGGCCCGATCGCTGACGGGAGACCCGATCTGGCAGGCCTTCGGTGTGCTGCCCTGGATCGGCCCGAACTTCCGCGCGGTGAGCGACGTCGCCGAGATCGCCGACGACGTCTCCACGGACGCCCTCGGTCCGCTGCTCGACGTCGCCGACGACGTCGACCTCACGAGCCTCGGCTTCGCGGGCGGGGCGATCGACCTCGCCCCTTTCGCCGCCGTCGAGAAGCCGCTCGGTACCGCGAGCGCGGCGTTGACCGTGGCGGAGGAGCGGGCTCGCCGCATCGACGCCGACGCCACCCTTCCGCCGCTCGCTGACGCGGTGCGGGAGATGCGCGGCGCCGTCACCCAGGCCGCCACCGCGGTCGGCGCGCTGCACGGCGCCTCCGTCCTTCTGCCGACCATGCTCGGCGGCGAGGGCCCGCGCACCTACGTCCTCGCGATGCAGAACAACGCAGAGCTGCGGTCAGCGGGGGGCATCATCGGCTCGATCGCACTCCTGCACGCGGAGAACGGCAAGGTCACGCTGCAACGGCAGGCGTCGACGCGCGACTTCCCCCCGCTGGACACGGCGCTGCCGCTCAGCGACAGCACCGTCGCGCTCTTCGAGGACCGCCCCGGCCGCTATCTGCAGAACATCACCAGCATCCCCGACTTCCGTGAAGCGGGCCAGACCATCGCCGCCCGGTGGGAGGGACGCTACGGGGGGAAGGTCGACGGGGTGATCGCGGTGGATGCCGTGGTCGCCGCACACCTCATGCGAGCCACCGGGGATCTCTCCTTCGGGCCCTTCACGGCGACTGCGGACACCGTGACCGACCTGCTCCTCTCGGAGATCTACGCGGCGATCCCCGATCCCGCGGCTCAGGACGCGATCTTCGCCCAGGCCGCCGGCGGACTGTTCTCGGCCGCTCTGTCTCACGCGGAGCCGCAGGCCCTCGTCCGTGCTCTCTCCGACGCCGCCGGCGAAGGCCGCATCCGGATCTGGAGCGCGCACGAGTCGGAGGAGTCACTCCTCGCCGCCAGCGCGCTCGGCGGCGCCATGCCGCACGACGACGAGGACGCCGCAGTGGTCGGCGTCCTGATCAACGACGGGACCGGCGGGAAGATGGACTACTACACCCGCGCCTCGATCGCGACGGCGGTGGGGACCTGCGCGGGGGCGCCGACGACCCAGGTGCGCGTCACGTGGTCGAACACAGCCCCTGCCGACGCCGCCACCTCTCTGCCTCCGTACGTCACCGGCGACGGCATCTACGGCGTACCGGCCGGCAGCGTGCGCACCCTGATCGCCGTCTACGGTCCGGAAGGTGCCCTGCCGTCGCATATCGACCGGGACGGCACGGAGGAGGGCGTGCAGACGACGACCATCGGCGATCGCTCCGTGGTGCAGCACGAGGTGCTCCTCGCCCCCGGCGCCTCCACCACGATCACCGTGGAGTTCCAGGGCGACGGCGCCGGAGCGCGCCTCACCGAGGTGCAGCACACCCCGTTGATCGTCGGCCCGAAGCTGACCCGCGACACCCTGCAGTGCGGCTCGTGACAATCGCCGACGGATGAGGTACTGTCATCTCACTGGGGAATAACCGGGGTCCGTGAACCTGCCGTGGGGGCAGAGGGCCTCGCGCAGTCGGACGCAGGGGTGTGTCCGGAGGCGATTCCGCGTGAAATTCTGGGGAGAAATCATGCTGAAGAAACTGGCTGCCATCAGCCTTACCGCTGGCGCGCTCATCCTGGCCGCGCCGACCGTCGCCTCTGCGGCGCCGAGCGACTCCTATCCCTCGCCTCCGGGCGCAAAGGTGGGCGACGCGATCATCGACACCTGTGAGGTCTCGACCGTCGCCTTCGGCGCCGGGTACTTCGAGCCGTCTGAAACCGTCGGCGTGTCCGTCTCGGGGCAGAACGCAGGCGCCGCCGCCATCTCGGGCAACACCGCCGCATCCGACGGCAGCCTGACGGTCACGTTCCGCCCGCCCTCCGACGGCCAGGGCTCCTACGCCCTCGACTTCGCCGGTTCCCGGGCCTACACCGCCACGGTGACGGTGTCGCACGGGAACGCCGCTGCCTCGAGCTGCGACCACGATCCCGGCACCGCCGCACCCGCCGGGACCGAGCTTCCGCTCACCGGCGGCACGGAGCTCGCCCTCACCGGTGGATCGGTTTCGCCCTGGATCATCGGCGGCGGGGCAGTCGCTCTGGTCGCCGGTGGTGGCCTCGTCGCCGTCGGAGCCGCGCGCCGCAAGCGCGCCTGAGTCGCGCGCCGCACGCGCGCCTGAGCCAGGTCGCCGCCTTGCGCGGTGGCCGGCTGGACGACGGTGATCCCTCCCCCTCCGATCACCGTCGTCTGGCGAATCCGGTCATGCACCGGACGGCCCACGGGCGATGTTCCCGGGAACATCGCCCGTGGGCCGCGTCGTTCCCTGCGGACTCAGGGAGTGGGAACGGGGGTCTCCGTCGGCGGGTGCAGCTTCTGCTGCAGCAGCTCGTGGATGAAGTCGTAGTTCGGCTCGAACTCGTCGACGCCGTTCTCCGGTGTCAGTTCGACGGTCTGGACCGGCTGCTCCTTGGCCTTCAGCATGAGGTCGAAGAACTCCGGCAGCTTGCCCTGCGGAAGATCGGTGCTGATGAGTGCCGTGCCCGCAGCGGCCACCTCGTTGAAGCGGGTGAGGACGGTCTGCGGAGTGAACTGGGCGAGGATCGCCTCCTGCAGTTCGCGCTGCCGCTTCATGCGGTCCCAGTCGCTGGTCGTGTACCGCGAGCGGGCGTACCACTGGGCGGTGTCGCCGTCCATGTGCTGCTGCCCGGGTTCGATCCAGCCGATCGCCCATTCGTTCACGTCCGTGCCGGACCAGCCCTCTGGCGGGCCGCCCTTGGGCAGGCGCTCTGTGACGGTGATGTCGACGCCGCCGAGGGCATCCACGAGGTCGGCGAAGCCGTGCATGTCGACGAAGACGTAGTACGGGATCTCGATGCCGAGCACGCCCTCCGCGGCATCCTTGGTCGCCTCGATACCCGGCGCCGAGCCCGTGGCCTCCGCGTCCGGATAGAGCCCGGTCCCCTTGTCCTCCCGGCATACCTCCGCGGCGTTGCGGACGTGGTTCATCCACCCGTTCCAGCCGCAGGTGGACGACCCGTGGCCCTGGAAGCCGTCGGGATAGAGCTCTTGCATCGGGCTGCCGTCGCTGAAGGGCGCATGCGGGAGCTCACGCGGGATTCCGGTGATGGTCACTGCTCCGGTCTCGGCGTTGACCGAGACGACGGAGATGCTGTCGAAACGCATCGAGTCGCGGCCGTCCCCGCTGTCCGCACCGAGCAGCAGGATGTTGTAGTAGCCGTCGCTGGGCGGGAGGCTCGGGCCGCTCTGCCCGAAGATCGTCCCGACACTGCCGCGCACGGAGCCCACCGCGGTGGCCGCGTAGCCCATGACGCCTCCGACCAGCCCCAGCAGGACGAGCGCGACGACCGGAACGAGGAAGCGCGACGGCGCGGGGACCTTGACCAGGCGGACGAGGCGGAGCGTGTCGAAGGTGAGGACGATCCAGAGGACCACGACTCCCACGAGCAGCACCTGCACGAGCGTGAGCAGGGCCGCCGATACGAAGCCGCCACCGATCGTGAGCCAGAGGAAGACGGGGCGGGCGAACAGCACCAACCCGACGGTGACGATGGCCAGGAACCACGTCGACAGGGTGACGCCGAGTCCGAATCTTCCCAAGCGTCGATTGCCCGCCAGGACCTGCGCGGACCCCGGCAGCAGGAAGTTGAGACCGACGAGCCACCAGGCGCGTTTCGACATGAGCCCGGCATCGGCCGCATCCGGGTGTCGCAGCGGCCGCGTCTCGATGAGCGGACGTCGCGTCGCGCGCGGGGGCGCAAGGGTCACAGCGAGCCCTTCAGCCGATCGTTCTTCTCCTCGACCTGGGCCTCGAGGTCGGCGGCGTAAGCCTCGACACGGTCGGCCAGCTCGTCGTCCGCGGCACCGAGGATCCGGGCCGCGAGCAGACCCGCGTTGCGCGCGCCGCCGATCGACACCGTCGCGACCGGGATGCCCGCGGGCATCTGCACGATCGACAGCAGCGAGTCCATGCCGTCCAGGTACGCGAGCGGCACGGGGACCCCGACGACGGGAAGTGCCGTCATCGACGCGAGCATGCCCGGAAGGTGGGCGGCACCGCCGGCGCCGGCGATGATGACACGCAGGCCGCGAGCCCGGGCTTCCCGCGCATAGGACATGAGCTTGTCCGGCGTGCGGTGCGCCGACACGACCTCGACCTCGTGGGGGATCCCGAAGTCGGTGAGCGCCTGGGACGCGTCGCTCATGACGCGCCAATCGGAGTCGGATCCCATGACGACGCCGACCAGAGGGACGGCGGAGGAGTGCAGTGGCTCGGTCACCAGATCAGGCTACGGTCTCGCGCTGGGAGAACACCCGAGCGGCACACGTCTTTTCCCGTGCGCCGCCACGGGAATCCTCAGACGAAAGCGGCCGCAGCGGCCCTGGCCACGTACACCGCGTCGTCGAGGTCGTCCCCTGCGACGTTGACGTGGCCCACCTTGCGCCCGGGGCGCGGTGCCTTGCCGTACGTGTGGATCTTGGCGTCCGGGTGCGCGGCCATCGCCGCCTCGAAACGGTCACCCAGCGTGCCCTCCGCGGGGCCTCCGAGGATGTTCACCATGACCGCCCAGGCCGCACGAGGCTGAGTGTCCCCCAGAGGCAGATCCGCCACGGCACGCAGGTGCTGCTCGAACTGTCCGGTGACGGCGCCGTCCTGGCTCCAGTGCCCGCTGTTGTGCGGACGCATCGCGAGCTCGTTCACGAGGATGCGCTCGTCGTCCGTCTCGAAGAGCTCAACTGCGAGCATCCCGGTCACGCCGAGGCCCTCCGCGATGCGACGCCCGATGTCCTCGGCGACCTCGGCGAGACGCTCGGTCGCCGCAGGCGCCGGGGCGATCACCTCGGCGCAGACGCCATCGCGTTGCACGGTCTCGACGACCGGATACGGGATCATCTCTCCGCCGGGTCGGCGCGCGACCTGCTGGGCAAGCTCGCGGACGAAGGGGACGAGCTCCTCGGCGAGCAGGGCGTCGGAGCCCTCGAGCGCATCGAGCCAGTCCTGCGCCTCGGCACCGGAGCGCACGACCCGCACGCCCTTGCCGTCGTATCCGCCCCGCGGCGTCTTGACCACCGCGGCACCGTCGTGCTCGTCGAGGAAGCGCTGCAGGTCTTCGGCGGAACGGACCGGCGCCCACTCCGGCTGCGGCACGCCGAGCTCTGCCAAGCGGGCGCGCATGACGAGCTTGTCCTGGGCGAACTGGAGGGCATCTGGTCCGGGATGCACCGCGATCCCCTCGGCGACGAGGGCGCGGAGCACCTCCTGCGGTACATGCTCATGGTCGAACGTGAGGACGTCGACGTCGGCGGCGAACGCGCGCACGGTGTCGAGGTCCCGGTAGTCGCCGACCGCTGTGGCGGCCAGGCCGGCGGCCATGCCCTCCTCCTCGGCGAGCACCCGCAGTTCGAGACCGAGCTCGACCGCCGGAGCGATCATCATCCGTGCCAGCTGTCCTCCGCCGATCACGCCCACACGCAGCGCCATGTGCCGCCTCCATTCGTCATGCCCATTCTTCCGCACGCTCGCTGGTCCGGGGAACGGCGAAGCGAACGGTCCGCGAGGCGGCCGCGAGTTCACGCTCAGGCGAACTCGTCGCCGCTCGCCTGGGCGTCGCGATGGGCGAGGATCTGGCCGACCTCGATCTGATCCGCGAGCGTCTCGTGCACGAGGGTGACGTTCGGGACGTTCACGAGACGGAGAGGTGCGTCCACGCCGTTCGAGAGCGTGATGGTGCCGCAACCCCACATCCGCTGCAGCGGACCCCGGCGGACGCCGATCGTGTAGCCGCGGGCGTGCGACATCTCGCGGCGGTTGCGCGCGCCCAAGCCCTGGGCTGCGATGACGCGACGGGTGGTGATCGTCGTCGTCCGCGAGTACCAGACGACGAAGGGGATCACGACGGCGACGAGGACGACGACTCCGGCGGCGGCGAGCAGTATCCAGTCCTCGAAGCCGATCGGAAGGTTGCCGTAGAAGTAGGCGGTGGCCCCGAAGGTGGCGATGAGCACGAGCGCCGACCAGAAGAGCCGACGAGCGTGGCCGCGGAAGCGCGCGATGAGCAGCTCCTCGGCGGGAGTGCCGGGCGGCGGCATCAGCGGGCGTCCGCCGAGCGTCACGGGCTGGGTCACACCCCCATTGTGCCCGCGATCGCCGACAACACCGTCCGTGAGACGGCGTGTCCCCGCGTCACGCGGGCCGGACGTGCACGACGTCACCCGCGGAGACCGCGTGCACCGTCCCCTCCGCCGCGACGAGCAGACGCCCCTCGTCGTCGATGCCGACGGCCACGCCCTCGAGCAGGGACCCGCCGGGGAGCGAGACGCGCACGGCTTGTCCGACCGTCGCGCACCGCGCGGTCACCGCCGCATGCAGACCGCTCGCGGTCGCGTCGTCCGCCGCGGCGAGCGCGCGGAGGTGGCCGTCGAGCGCCGACACGTAGGAACGGAGCAGCTCGTCCTCGTCGACGACGACCCCCTGTACCGCGAAGGAGGTGGCCGTGGGAACCGGAAGCTGCGATGCGGTCATGGCGGTGTTGACGCCTGCCCCGACGATCACGGCCGTCGGCGTGGCCTCGGCCAGGATGCCGCAGATCTTCCGGCTGTCGACGAGGACGTCGTTCGGCCACTTGAGGACGACGGTGGCATCAGGAAGCTGTGCGGCGACGGCCTCGGCCATGGCCGCCCCGGCGGCGAGCGGGATCCAGCCTCGCGCCGCCGGCTCGGCAGGCAGATCGCGGAGGAGGACGCTCACCGCGAGCGCCGAACCCGCCGGGGCCACCCACCGGCGATCCAGCCGCCCCCGTCCGGCCGTCTGGTGCCGGGTCAGGAGGACCGAGAGGTGCGGCCAGGCGTCGGCGTCGTCCGCGTTTCTCCGCAGGTCGGCGTTCGTCGATCCGGTCGCGTCGGCGACCTCGAGACGCGGTACGAGCGCGGCGGAGCGCGGGAAGTCACTGCTCATGCGTCCTCGTCGTCCGCCTCGTCGTCGTCATCATCCGCATCACCGCGGACGGCACCGATCTCCCGGTCGCGCCACCGCTCCCACTCCCCCATGAGCCGGTCGACGGCGGCGTGGAACTTCTGCGTCGCCACGCCGGGGGTCGTGTCGCCGAAGTAGTGGCGCACCCACATCTGCAGGCGCGCGACGGCCGCTTCGTCCTTCCGCACGCGCTCGACCTCGGCGACGATGTCGTCCGCCGCCTCCGCGGACAGCCATTCGCAGTCGGAGAGGTAGCCGGTGGTGTCGACGGCGGCCTCTTCGTCGACAGGGCGCGTGATCATGAGCGGCTTTCCCGCCGCGAGGCGGTCGTACACCATGGCCGAGATGTCCACGACGGCGACGTCGGCGGCAGCGAGCTGCCAGCCGAGCTCGGGGCCGTCGTCGTACACGTGCTGCGCGGTCGGGTCGGCCGCGTTCGCGGCAGAGATGGCCGCGACGATGCGGCGATGCGCCGCCCCGTACGCCTCGTCGACGACACCGCTGCGCGGATGCGGGCGGTAGATGACCCGGTGCTCGCCCGTCGCGAGCAGTCGCGCCACCAGGCGCTCGCCGTGCGAGGCGATGGAGCCGTAATGCGCGCTGGGACGATCGCCTTCCCACGTCGGGGCGTAGAGGACGACGAGACGGTCGTCCGGTGTGTACGGGAGCGAGCCGGAGTAGTGGTCCGCCTGGGGGCGTCCGATCTCGATCGTCCGGCTCTCCACGTCGTAGTCCCATAGCGTCCGCGACAGCCGATCCCTGGCCGCCTGACCGGCGACGAAGGCGTAGTCGTAGGCCTTGTACTGATTCGTGGTCATGTACATCTTGTCGGACTCGCCGTGGTTGATGAACACATGCCAGCGACGGCCGTACCGGAACATCTGGAAGTTACGGGTGTTCTGATTCACGTAGAGGACCACCCGGATGTCCTGTGTGGCGAGGAAGCGCTCGAGGTCGCGCACCTTCGGCACGAACGCGACGGGCGGGCCGTCCTCCTCCAGCAGCTTCTCCGCGCCGGTCGCCTGGCGCGCCAGCACCACCACGGGCCACCGCTCGGCGAGCGCGGCCAATGGGCGGTACCACTGCCGCATCTGGTACATGTTGACCGCGCCGTCGGCGAAGTACACGGCGACCCGGAAGTGATCTGCCGGATACGGCACCTGATCCGCCAGCCGGCGGCGGACACGCTGCACCGCGGAGCGCGAAGCGAGCGCCCGTCGCAGGAGACGGTAGGCCTTCTTCGCGTCAGACAGTGCACCCATCCCTCCAGGATAGTTCGTCCGCTCCCGGCTCCCGCCGAGCCTCGACGACCGCGCTCTGCCTGGGAGAGAGGGGCGGGAGCGGCGTGACATGATCGACGTGTGCCAGCCAACGGATCCCCCGCCCCCGTCACCGGGGTGTCCTTCGTGATGCCGGTGCTCAACGAACGCGCCTACCTGGAGCACGCGGTCGCGTCGGTGCTCGCTCAGGAGGTCGGGGTTCCGGCCGAGCTCGTCCTCGCGCTGGGCCCGTCGTCGGACGGCACCACGGCCCTCGCCCGCCGACTGGCCGCCGCCGACGACCGGATACGCCTCGTGGACAACCCCGCCGCGCACATCCCCGTCGGACTCAACGCCGCGATCCGGGCCAGCCGCTACCCCACCGTCATCCGGGTCGATGCGCACTCCGAGCTCGCCCCCGGCTACGCGGCCCGTGCTCTGCAGACGCTGCAGCGCACGGGGGCGGCCAACGTCGGCGGCGTGATGCACGCCGACGGTCGCACTCCCTTCCAGAAGGCCGTCGCCCGGTTGTACAACTCCCCCGTCGGCCTGGGCGGGGGTGCGTATCACGGCGGCCGCGTCGAGGGCGAGGCGGAATCCGCCTACCTCGGCGTGATGCGGCGGGAGGTGCTCGATGAGGTCGGCTTGTTCGACGAGACGATCCGCCGCGGCGAGGACTGGGAGCTGAACCTGCGCATCCGTCAGGCCGGCCACCGGGTGTGGTTCGATCCCGAGCTGTCGGTGACCTACTGGCCCCGGGAGAGCTGGCTGCGGCTGGCCAGACAGTTCCGCGCGACCGGGGCCTGGCGAGGTGAGCTGGTGCGCCGTTTCGGCCGCCGCAACGGTCTGCGCTACTTCGCCCCGCCGGTGCTCCTGCTGTTCGTCGTGCTCGCCGTCGTCCTCGGCATCCTGCAGCTCACCGGCGCGGTGTCCGGCACCGCCTCGCTCATCGCCTCGGGCCTGGTCTACGTGCCGCTCGGGCTCTACGTGCTTCTCGTGGTCGGCGTGGCTCTCGCGCCGGGCGGAGGCGGCGTGCGGCAACGCCTGTGGACGCTCCTCGCGCTGCCCACGATGCACCTCTCGTGGGGCCTCGGTTTCCTCGGCGGCGTGCTGCGCGGAGCCGGCGACACGGTGGACGCGTCGCGGCTCGGCACGCGGAACACTCCCCTGCCCTGAACGCCGACGGCTACGGGGTGACGAATCCGAGGTCGAGGATCCGGTCGACCACCCGCTGCGCGGCCCGGCCGTCGTCGAGTGCGTTGAACTGCCGCTGCCACGCGGCATAGCGCTCCGCGTACCGTTCCCGGTGGCCCTGGTCGTCCAGCGCGGCCACGAGCTCGTCCTGCGTACGGACCAACGGGCCCGGCGCGCGTTCCGCGAGATCGAAGTAGAAGCCGCGGAGCTGACCGCGATAGTGGTCGAGGTCGGGCACGAGGAAGTACATCGGCTTGCCGGTCACCGAGAAGTCGAACATGACCGAGGAGTAGTCCGTGACGAGGGCGTCGGCCGCGAGCAGGAGCAGCGACGTCTCGGGGTACCCCGTCACGTCGATCACCCGCGCGCCGGCACGGTCCCTGCCCTCCCCCAGCGTGCGCGAGTGACCGCGCACGAGCACGACGGCGTTCGTCTGCCGCGCCAGGAGCTCCGGATCGACGAAGTCGACCATCTCCGCACGGTCGTCACGCCAGGTCGGGGCGTAGAGCAGCACGCGTTCGTCGGCTCCGATGCCGAGCGCCGCGCGCACGGCGACCGGATCCCCGGTGCGCAGCGCATCGTTGCGCGGATAGCCGTCGACCCAGATCGGCCGCCCGAAGAACGCGTAGGCCTTGCGGAGGATGCGCGCGGAATAGGTGTTCTGCGCCAGCAGCACGTCCCACCGCCGGGACTCCTTGACCACCGCCGCCATCCGCCGGGGGTCGAACCCCGGGCGGTGCAGCGCCAGACGCTTGAGGGGCGTGCCGTGCCAGGTCTGCAGCACCTTCTGCCCGGGCTTACGCGCGAAGCGACGGCGCAGCCAGTCGTTCACGATGAGCAGTCGTGCAGCACCGCGTGCGCGCCACCATTCCGGGCTGCCCTCGATGACCGCTATCGCGCCGTCCGGCACCTCGACCGACAGGTCGGCGACGCTCCAGTACCGGCGCACCTGCGGAGCACGCCGCGCCAGCTCCCGGTCGATGGCGCGGGGGTTGCACCCGACGCTCCGGCCGTAGAAGCTCTCGAAGAACACGGCGTTCTCCGTCCCGCCGGTCTGCGCCACATAGCGCTCCTCGAGCGTCGAGCGCCCTTCTGCCGTGTCATACACGGGATCGACGGGTGCTGCGATGCGGACGACCGCACCTTCGACGGCGATCCGCACTCCGGGGAGCAGGACCGGCGCGAGACGCAGCTCCGCCAGATCGGCGCCGCCGATGCGTAGCTCGTACTCGCCTGATGGCAAGGGCAGCTCCGGGCCACCCCACCGGGATGCGCGGAGCGCGAACGTCGCCTTCCAGGTCTTCCCCCCACCGGTGACGCGGGCTTCCACCCGCGCCCGCGGTCCGGCGAGCTCGGCACTCTCCGGACGCTGCCCGGTCCCTGCGATGACCAGCGCCTGTGCCGTGTCATCGATGCGGGCCGTCGTCATGCTGCTCCCTTCGGCGCGGGGATCCCCCGCGCGCGGATCGTCCGGTATACCCGACGAGTGTTCTGGCCGTCACGGAACGCGTGCATCTCCGCGCTGAGCGTAGCGGAACGTCGGGCAGCCTCGTCGAACGCGGCGGGGTCGCCGAGCAGCGACGCCAGCCGGACGAGCGCCGCCTCCCATCCCGTCGCGACGCCTGACGCGGCGACTTCCTCGAAGCGCCCGTAGAAGCCGCGGGTGCGGGCGTACTCCCGCACATCGGGTGCGAGGAAGACGACCGGCATGTCCAGGAGCCCCACGTCGTAGGCGAGCGAGGAGTAGTCGGTGATGAGGACGTCGACCGCGGCCAGCACCGGAGTGACGTCGCTGACCGCCGTGCTGGGCAGCGCGCGCACTCGCTTCGTCGGCAGCGGCGGCGTGTAGCTGCCGTCACCGAGCGGATGCGAGCGCACGAGGAGGACGGCGTCGTGTTCCTCCAGCACCCGGATGATCTGCGTCCATTCCTCGGCCGTCGGCACGGAGGGGTCCGGGGCGCCGTCCCGCCACGTCGGCGCGTAGAGGACCACTCGTCCGGCGTCGCCGATCGCGCCCACGGACTCCGCGAGCTGGGCTTGTGCGTGCGCGCGGCGTTCCTGGGGTGTGCCGATCGACAGCACATCGACGCGGGGCTCCCCCGTGACCACGACCTGGCCGTCGCCCAGCGCGAACGCGGACTCGAGGCGTGCCCTGGCCCGGTGCGAGGCGGCGGGCAGCACGCGGATCCGTTGCGCGGCGCCGCGGTACAGCAGCCCGACGAGGCGCCGGAGGATCGGTGCGCCGGGGACGGCGGGCACCTGCGTGGTGGCCGGCGAGTCGAGGCCGATCCGCTTGAGCGGGATGCCGTGCCAGAGCTGCACGACGAAGGCGCCACCGTTGCCATAGCGGTTCACGTCGCCGAGGCCGTGCGTCACGATCAGCACGCCGGCACGGGCGGTCGCCCACCATCCGCGGAGCCCGCCCCGCGGGACGGTCCGCAGGCCGAGGGCTTCGGCGTCGGCCGCTTCGCGCGCCGATCCGGTCAGCCAGAGGGTGTCATGCCCCTCCCCTGCCGCATACCGCTGCAGGGCCAGAGCGCCGTCGCCGACGCCGGCGCCGCATCCGAAGACCCAGCGCCGACCGCGCGGCACGACGAGGGTGCCCAGGCGACCGAGGGCGTACAGCGGGATCCGGAGCAGCTTGGCCGCGTTGCCGGTGCCGAAAGAGAAGGACGCCACCCGGCGAGCCTATCGCGCGGGTGGCGTCCTTCTCTGACCGTCGGGATCAGCCGGCGAGCGTGCCGAGCGTCACCTCGATCTCGCTCTGCTTGCCGTTGCGGACGTAGGTCACGTCGGCCTTGCTGTCGGCCGCCGCCGCCCGCACCTGCGCGGTCAGGTCGGTCGCGCTCGTGATGGGCACCCCGTTGAAGCTCGTCACGACGTCGCCGGCCTGGAGACCGGCAGCTGCGGCCGCGCCCCCATCGGTGACCTCGGCGATGTACGCACCGGCCTCGGTCGCGCCCTCGACGCCGGAGGCGTCACGGACCGACGCGCCCAGCAGGCCGTGGGTGGCCGCGCCGTCGGCGATGATCTCGTCGGCGACGCGCTCGGCGATGTTCGACGGGATGGCGAAGCCGATGCCGATCGAGCCCGACTCCTCGGAGCTCCCCGAGCTCGCAATCGCGACGTTGATGCCGATCAGCTCGCCCTTGCTGTTGACGAGGGCGCCACCCGAGTTGCCGTGGTTGATCGCCGCGTCCGTCTGGATCACCGCGATCGAGATCGACTCGGTGGCCTGCTGCCCGCTGTTGCCGGGGAGATCGAACTGGAACGGCCCCTCGCCCTGGCCGTCCTCCGGCGCCTGCTCCTGCGGGGCATCCTCGGACGAGGAGTCCGGCAGAGCGGAGGAGGCGATCTGGATGCTGCGGTTCAGTGCGCTCACGATGCCGGTGGTGACCGAGTTCGCCAGTCCCAGCGGGGCGCCGAGGGCTACGGCGGTGTCGCCGACGTTCAGCTTCGACGAATCTGCGAACGTGATCGGGGTCAGGCCCTCGGCGTCGGTGAGCTTGATCACCGCGAGATCGTAGATGGGGTCGGTGCCGACCACGGTCGCATCGTAGATGCGGCCATCGGAGGTCGTGACCCGGATCGTCGGGTCTGCCGCCGCCCCGCCGAGCGTGACGACGTGCGTGTTGGTGAGGACGTAGCCGTCCTTGCTGATGATGACGCCCGAGCCGCTGCCGGCCTCCTGGGAGCCGGCGACTTCGATGGTCACGACAGAGGGAAGAGCCTCGGTCGCGACCGCGGTGGTCTCGTTGACCGAGCCGGGGTTGTTCACCGTGACGGTCTGCGGTCCCTGCGCCGACCCGGAGGACGGCGAGTCCTGCAGCCCGGTGAGCAGCGCGCCGCCGCCGAAACCGGCGACGCCACCGACGAGGGCGGCAGCGACGATGAACGCCGCGACGCGGGTGCCGCCGCGTGACTTCTCCTTCGTGGCGGCGGGGGCCGGCTCAGCCGGAGGCACCGTGCCGTCGAGCGGGCGGGTGTCCTGCGCCGGGACGCCGAATGCGGCGCCGGGCGGC
>NZ_SSDN01000029.1:0-11585 GCF_004794355.1 Microbacterium sp. K36
CCTGGGTCCCTGAGCCTGTCGAAGGGCTCACCGCGCTCACCGTCAGCGAGGTGCCGTCGACCGAGATGGAGCCCTTGTCGACGACGAGCGGCGCGAGCTCGTCCGGAAGGCTGATGCGGAGCACGCTCCACTGCGCGCCCGGCCGCACCTCGAGCACGACACCGGTGCCGTCGACGTGGCCCTGCACGATGTGCCCGCCGAGCCGCGCACCGACGGGCATCGCCTTCTCGATGTTGACTCTCGTGCCGACGGTCGCCGTGCCGAGGGCCGCGACGTCGAGCGTCTGCTTCATGACGTCGGCGTCGAAGGTCTCCGCGGTGGAGCCGACGACGGTCAGGCAGACGCCGGAGACCGCGATCGACTCCCCGTGCACGGCGTCGGCGGCCGCCTTCGGGGCGCGGACCGTGAGCCGCCAGCCGTCGCCCGCCTCGGCGATGGCGGTGATCTCGCCGATCTCCTCGATGATTCCGGTGAACATCAGAGGCTTCCCTCCTTCTCCGGGCCCGTCTGGTCCGGGTCGTCCGCGTCCGCAGGATGCGCGATCGCGAGCAGGTCTGCGCCCAACGGCAGCCACTCGTCCACGACGAGGCGACGTGCCTGGTCGATCGAACGGACGCCGATGTCGGTCACGGCCAGGCGGTTCCCGCCGAGGAGGACCGGGGCGACGTAGGCGAGCACACGGTCCGCGAGTCCGGCGGCGAGGAACGCGCTGGCGAGCGTCGGGCCGCCCTCCACGAACAGCGTCTGGATGCCGCGCGCGTGCAGCGCGGTGAGGACCGCCGACAGGTCGTGCGTGTCGAAGAACACCGGCGTGTGCGGATGGCGGTGCACCGCCGCATCCGCAGGGGCGGGCCGGGCGCCGATCACGACCGGGACGGGCTGATGCGGAAGGAGCTCGTCGCCGGCGCGGGCGGTCAGCGCGGGGTCGTCGGCGAGCACGGTGCCGGTGCCGACCGCGATGGCGTCGGCCTCGGCGCGTCGCCGGTGCACGTCGGCACGCGCTTCGGGCCCGGTGATCCACTGGCTGGTGCCGTCGTCCGCCGCGGCCCTGCCGTCGAGGCTCTGCGCCCACTTCACGGTGACGTGCGGACGGCCGCGCCGCGCCGCGAAGAGCCAGTCGCCGATCAGCGCGCGCGCCTCGTCGGCCCGCTCTCCGGCCTCCACGCTGACGCCCGCGGCGCGCAGCCGCTCCGCGCCGCCGCCGGAGACCTCACCCGGATCGTCGAGCGCGTAGACGACCCGCGCCACCCCGGCGTCGATGAGCGCGAGCGCGCAGGGACCGGTGCGACCGGTGTGGTTGCAGGGTTCGAGGGTGACGATCGCCGTCGCCCCGCGTGCGGCGCCGGGCGCGAGCTTCGACAGGGCGTCGACCTCGGCGTGCGGGGTGCCGGAGCCGCGGTGCCAGCCCTCGGCCAGCACCTCGCCGTCGGGGGAGAGGAGCACGGCGCCCACCTGCGGGTTGACCCCGCGGGAGCCGCGGGTCGCGAGGGCGAGCGCGCGATCCATCGCGCGGCGCTCTGTCGCGGTCACTGCCATCCGTCGTCCTCTCTGCGGCCTCGGGGTCGCTGCAGGGTGGCGGAACGGACGCACGCGCGTGCGCCTCGTGCTGCCTCCCTTCCGGACTAGCGAGGTGTCCCTCGCATCACCGTCGGTTCCGGAATTCCACCGGATCGGCATCCCGATCACTCGGAACGCTCGCGGACTGTCACCGCCGGTTCGGATTCCCACCGACCCCGGAGCACGTTGCTGTTCTGAGTGTACTCAACGCGTTCGTGCCCGTTTCATTCCGTGGCAGCCGCCGTGCCCGGCCCCTCACTTGAGCAGGCGGGAGAGCCGCCGGTCGGCGAGCACCTTGCCGCCGGTCTGACAGGTGGGGCAGTACTCCAGGGAGCGGTCGGCGAAGAAGACGCTGCGCACCTCGTCGCCGCAGACCGGACACGCCTCGCCCCGGCGGGCGTGCACCCGCATGCCGCGGCGCTTGGCGTCCTTGAGGTCAGCCGGAGGTTTGCCTGCAGCGGCGGCGACGGCCTCGGCGAGGGTCTCCTGCATCGCCGCGAACAGGCGGTCGATCTCGGCGCCGTCCAGCGTGCCGGCGATCGCATACGGCGACATGCGGGCCGCGTGCAGGATCTCGTCCGAGTAGGCGTTGCCGATGCCCGCGATCACGCCCTGGTCGCGCAGCAGACCCTTGATCTGCATCCGCCGGTCGTCCAGCAGCGCGGCGAAGGCGTCGCGCGTGAAGGACGGATCGAGCGGGTCGGGGCCGAGCCGGGCGATGCCGGGCACCTCGGCCGGGTCGCGCACCACGTACACGGCGAGCGATTTCTTCGTCCCGGCCTCGGTCAGGTCGAAGCCGCTGCCGTCGTCGAGGGCGATCCGCAGCGCGATGGGCGACTTGCCCGGCTTGAGGAGCGTGGTCGGCAGAGCGTCGTACCAGCGCAGCCATCCGGCCTTCGCCAGGTGGAAGACGAGGTGCAGCTCGGAGTCGCAGGAGAGCACCACGAACTTGCCGCGGCGCTCCGCCCCGGTGATCGTCGCGCCATCCAGCGCCGAGATCGGCGGGTCGTATGTCTTCAGTGCGGCGATCGCGGCCACGGAGGCACGGGTGATCGTGCGTCCGGTGGTGCGCTCGCCGAGGAACGCGACGAGTCCTTCGACCTCCGGCATCTCAGGCATGCAGCCATCCTGTCACCGGGGTCCGACGCTGTCACGCCTGGGACGTGCGGTCAGAGCACCGGCCACTCGACCGGCGTCCGGTCGTCGTCGCGCAGCAGCCCGGCGAGCCAGCCGTCGTCCCGTCCGCGCTGGCTGGTGAGTCCCTGGCGCATGGTGCCCTCGAAGCGGAAGCCGAGGGCGCGGGCGGCGCGGGCGGAGGGGACGTTGCCCACGACGGCCTGCCAGCGGATGCGGGCGAGACCGAGCTCCGCGAAGCCCCAGTCGAGCACGGCCCGCGCGGCCTCGACGAGGTAGCCGCGGCCGCGGGCGTCGGCGACGACCCAGTAGCCGAGCTCGGCATGGCCCCCGGCCGGATGCTCCCCGATGTGGTGCAGTCCGACCATGCCCACGAGGACGTCGTCGGCGTAGACGCCCCAGACGGTCTGCGAGCCGTCCTCCCACCACTGCTCGACGAGGGCGACGAAGTCCTCCGCGTCCTGGCGGAAGTAGGGGGAGGGCACCGTCGTCCACCGCGCGATCTCGGGGTCCTGGCACGCCTCGGTGATCGCGTCGACATCCGCCTCCGTCGGGGCATGGAGGACGAGTCGTGCGGTGGTGAGGGTGACCGGAGGCATCCCTCCAGCCTAAGACGCTCGACCCGGCCCCTTCGGTCCGCCCCGGCCCCTTCCGGACGTTCGCACAGGGGTGGGAGGCACGGAAGGGGGTGGGAGGGGAGGAAGCCGACCGCAGTGTCCGTGGGCGCGATTAGGCTTGTCCGGTGACTGTTCCGGGGATTCTGCGCGCCTTGGAAGAGGCGTCTCTGTATCGTGACGCTCTCGCCTGGGCGCACACCGACGCCGACCTCGGCCTGGTCGACGGGCTCGACGCGCCCGTGCTCGCGGGCCTGCTCGCCAAGCGCGCGGCGGCAGGCCACCCGGCGGCGCTGCTGGCCGTGGTGCCGACGGGGCGTCGCGCGGAGTCGGTGGCGCAGGCCCTGGAGACCTACGTCCCGGACGCCGAGGTGCTCACCTTCCCCGCCTGGGAGACGCTGCCGCACGAGCGCCTCAGCCCCAGCCCGGACACGGTCGGCCTGCGACTGCAGACCCTGCGCCGCATCGCCGAATGGTCCGGGGAACGCCCCCTCGTGGTCGTGGCCTCCGTGCGCGCCGCGCTCCAGCCCATCGCCGGGAACCTGGGCGACATCGTGCCGCTGGAGCTGACCGTGGGCAGCCGCGGCAACGAGCTCGACAACGTCGCCGAGCAGCTCGTCGAACGGGCCTACTCCCGCGTCGACATGGTGTCGCGACGGGGCGAGTTCGCCGTCCGCGGCGGCATCCTCGACGTCTTCCCTCCCACGTCGGAGCACCCGTACCGCGTGGAGTTCTTCGGCGACGAGATCGATCAGATCCGCGCATTCTCCGTGGCGGACCAGCGCTCGCTCCCCGGCGACGTGCCCGGTGTCGACCTCCCGCCCAGCCGCGAGCTGCTGCTGACCGCGGAGGTGCGCGAGCGCGCGAGGGCGCTGATCGGCGGCTTCCCGGCCATCAGCGGCATGCTCGAGAAGATGGCCGAGGGCATCCCGGTCGAGGGCATGGAGTCGCTGCTGCCCGCGGTCGCCGGTCCCCTCAAGTCGCTCGTCGAGTATCTGCCCGAGGGGAGTGCGACCGCCGTCATCGATCCGGAGCGCTCGACCGCCCGCGCCCTCACCCTCGGCGAGACGAACCGCGAGTTCCTCGACGCCGCCTGGAGCGCGGCGACCTCTGGTGCCTCGGCCCCCATCGACCTCGGCGCCGGCGACTTCCTCACCATCGCCGACCTGCGCGAGGTCGTCCGCGACCGGGGCGGCGTGTGGTGGCGGCTGAGCCCGTTCGGGATCGGCGATGCGACCGCGGAGAGCGTCGAGGCGGCCACCGTCATCCCGTCCTTCCACGGCAACGTCGACGGCGCGATCGCCTTCGTCGACGCGAAGGTCGCCGACGGCTGGAGGGTGGTCGTGCTCGCGACCGGACACGGCCTCGTCGACCGCGCCCGGGACGTGCTGTCCGACCGCGGCATCGCGGCGCGGGTCATGGAGACCATCGCGGACGCGCCGGACCCGGGGGTCGCGACCCTCACCGTCGGCGGCGTCGAGGCCGGCTTCCAGGTGCCGGAGGCGAAGCTCGCCGTCCTCACCGACAACGAGTTCTACGGCCGCACGATCGGCGGCGACCAGCGGGTCGTCAAGAAGCTCGCCTCCCGGCGGAAGAACGTCGTCGACCCGCTGCAGCTCAAGCAGGGCGACTTCGTCGTGCATGCGACGCACGGCATCGGCCGGTTCGTCGAGATGACCCAGCGCGAGGTCTCCACCGGCGGCCGCAACGCCGCGAAGTCCGTCCGCGACTACCTCGTGCTGGAGTACGCGCCGTCGAAGCGCGGCTACCCCGGCGACAAGCTGTTCGTCCCCACCGACCAGCTCGACCTCCTGTCGAAGTACGTCGGCGGCGAGGCCCCGACCCTGTCGAAGATGGGCGGCAGCGACTGGGCGCAGGCCAAGGGCAAGGCGCGCAAGGCAGTCCGCGACATCGCCGTCGAGCTCGTCAAGCTCTACTCCGCCCGGATGAGTGCCAAGGGGTATGCCTTCGGCCCGGACACCCCCTGGCAGCGCGAGCTGGAAGAGGCGTTCCCGTTCGCGGAGACGCAGGACCAGCTGCAGACCATCGACGAGATCAAGGCCGACATGGAGCGGCCGATCCCGATGGACCGGCTGCTCTCCGGCGACGTCGGCTTCGGCAAGACCGAGGTCGCCGTCCGCGCGGCGTTCAAGGCCATCCAGGACGGCAAGCAGGTGGCGATGCTCGTGCCGACGACCCTGCTCGTCAAGCAGCACCTCGAGACGTTCACGGAGCGCTTCGCCGGGTTCCCGGTCAAGGTGCGGCCGCTGTCGCGGTTCCAGACCGACAAGGAGGCGCGGCTCACGCTGCAGGGCCTCCTCGACGGCTCGGTGGACATGGTGATCGGCACGCACCGCATCCTCACGGACCAGGTGCTGTTCAAGGACCTCGGCCTCATGATCATCGACGAGGAGCAGCGGTTCGGCGTCGAGCACAAGGACGCGCTGAAGAAGATGAAGACCAACGTCGACATCCTCGCCATGAGCGCCACCCCGATCCCGCGCACCCTGGAGATGGCGGTCACCGGCATCCGCGAGATGTCGACGCTCGCGACGCCCCCGGAGGACCGGCACCCGATCCTCTCGTTCGTCGGGCCCCGCAGCGACAAGCAGATCGCCGCCGCCATCCGCCGCGAGATCCTCCGCGAGGGGCAGGTCTTCTTCGTGCACAACCGCGTGCAGTCGATCCAGCGGGTCGCGGCCGAGCTCGCCGAGCTGGTCCCCGAGGCGCGGATCGCCGTCGCGCACGGTCAGATGGGGGAGCACGCGCTGGAGCAGGTCGTCGACGACTTCTGGGAGCGCAAGTTCGACGTCCTGGTCTCGACCACCATCATCGAGACCGGCCTCGACATCTCCAACGCGAACACGATCATCATCGACCGCGCCGACAAGTACGGGCTGAGCCAGCTCCACCAGCTCCGCGGACGCGTGGGCCGCGGACGGGAGCGCGCCTACGCGTACTTCCTCTACGACGACATGAAGCCTCTGAGCGAGACCGCGGCCGACCGGCTGCAGACCATCGCGGTCAACAACGACCTCGGCTCCGGTATGCAGGTCGCCCTCAAGGACCTCGAGTTGCGCGGTGCCGGAAACCTCCTCGGCGCGGAGCAGGCCGGGCACATCGCCGGGGTCGGCTTCGACCTGTATCTGCGCATGATCGGCGAGGCCGTCGCGACCTTCCGCGGCGAGGAGGTCGAGACCGGGCAGGAGCTCCGACTCGAGCTGCCACTCGACGCCCGCATCCCCGAGGACTACATCGACAGCGAACGCCTCCGGCTCGAGGCCTACCAGAAGCTCTCCGCCGCCTCGGCCGCGACCGCGAAGGACGACGCCATCGATCTCGTGGTGGAGGAGCTCGTCGACCGCTACGGCACGCCGCCGGAGGAGGTCACCGGTCTCGTGTCGATCGCGCGACTGCGGCGCCGGGCGGCCAGGGCCGGGCTCACCGACGTCGTGGCCATGGGGTCGAACCTGCGCCTCGCGCCCGCCCGCCTCGAGGACTCCATCAAGGTCCGGCTGCAGCGGCTCTATCCGAAGGCGAAGCTCGTCTCCGGCGGGGAGGCGCTGGTCGTGCCGATGCCCACGGTGCCCGCGGCGGTCGGCGTGGGCGTGGAGCCGCTGCCCGACGCGGAGCTGCTCGCCTGGGTCGACCAGCTGTTCACCGCCATCTTCCCCGAGCCCGCCAAGCCCGAGTGACCCGGTGGTGATGATCTCCGAAGTCGTGCGCGCCGCAGACGCCGCGGGCTAGTCTGGCCGCATGTTGTACGAGCACCTCGGGGCTCGCCCCCGCATCCACGACACCGCCGTCGTCGCTCCCACCGCCGTCATCTCCGGCGACGTGGAGCTCGGACCGGGCTGCCAGGTGCTGCACGGCGCCGTCATCACCGCGGAGGGCGGCCCGATCACCCTCGGCGCACATGTCATCGTGATGGAGAACGCGCTGATCAGGGCGACCGCGGCGAACGCCGTCCACATCGGGGCGCACACCCTCGTCGGGACGCTGGCCAGCATCGCCGGGGCGACCGTGGGCGAGGAGGTGTTCTTCGCATCCGGAGCCCGGGTCTTCAACGGGGCCCTCGTCGGGGACCGCTGCGAGGTGCGGGTCAACGCCATCGTGCATCGCCGCGCCGTGCTGCCGTCGGGGACGGTGGTGCCGATCGGGTGGGTCGCGGTCGGCGATCCGGTGCAGCTGCTCTCACCTGACCGGGACGCCGAGATCGCGGCTGCACAGCCTGAGCTCGACTTCCCCGGACACGTCTTCGGCGTCGATCGGGACACTCCCGACCTCATGGTGCAGCTCACGGAGCGCTACGGCAGCTCCCTCGCGCGGCACGCCGACGACCGTCAGGTTTGACCCCCACCTTCGAATCGCCCGAATGGTCCCATCTCGGCCGGATTTGGGACCATTCAGGCGATTCGAACGGGTCAGATGACGCCCTGGGCGAGCATCGCCGCGGCGACGCGCTCGAAGCCGGCGATGTTGGCGCCCGCCACGTAGTCGCCGGGGACGCCGTGGCGTTCCGCAGCCTCGAAGGCGGCGTGGTGGATGTCGCCCATGATCTCGCGCAGCTTGTTCTCGCTGTCGCCGAAGCTCCAGCGCTGCCGCGAGGCGTTCTGGCTCATCTCCAGCGCCGAGGTCGCGACACCGCCGGCGTTCGCGGCCTTGCCAGGGGCGAACAGCACGCCCGCCTTCTGGAAGGCCTCGACGGCCTCGGGCACACACGGCATGTTGGCGCCCTCGGACACGGCGCGCACGCCGTTCGCGATCAGGGCCTCCGCATCGGCGAGGCTGACCTCGTTCTGGGTGGCGGAGGGCACCGCGATGTCGACGGGCACCTCCCACACGCTGCCGCTCTCCACGAAGCGGGCGCTCGGGCGGCGGTTCGCATACTCGACGATGCGGGCGCGCTCGACCTCCTTGAGCTGACGCAGCAGGTCGAGATCGATGCCCGCGTCGTCGACGATGTAGCCGGAGGAGTCGGACGCCGTCACCGCGGTCGCGCCGAGCTGCGCGGCCTTCTGGATCGCGTAGATCGCCACGTTGCCGGAGCCTGAGATGCCGACGCGCTTGCCGTCGAGGGAGTCGCCGTGCACGCCGAGCATCTCCTGCGCGAAGAACACCGCGCCGTAGCCCGTGGCCTCCGTCCGCACCTCGGCGCCGCCCCACCCGGTGCCCTTGCCCGTGAACATGCCGGACTCGTGGCGGTTGGTGACCTTGCGGTACTGGCCGAAGAGGTAGCCGATCTCGCGGCCGCCGACGCCGATGTCACCCGCGGGGACGTCGGTGTGCTCGCCGAGGTGCCGGTAGAGCTCGTTCATGAACGACTGGCAGAACCGCATGACCTCGGCGTCGGACTTGCCGTGCGGGTCGAAGTCGGAGCCGCCCTTGCCGCCGCCGATGCCCTGACCGGTGAGCGCGTTCTTGAAGATCTGCTCGAAGCCGAGGAACTTGATGATCGACAGGTTGACCGACGGGTGGAACCGCAGACCGCCCTTGTACGGACCGAGCACGGAGGAGAACTGGATGCGGTAACCGCGGTTGACCTGCAGCTTCCCGGCGTCGTCGACCCACGGCACGCGGAACATGATCTGCCGTTCCGGCTCGACCAGGCGCTCCAGGATCCCGCCGTCCACGTATTCCGGGTGGCGCTCCAGCACCGGGGCGATGGAGTGCAGCACCTCGTGGACGGCCTGGTGGAACTCCGGCTCGTGCGGGCTGCGAGCGAGCACCGTGTCGAAGACGGGCTGCACGGAGTCGGCGAGCGGGTGGAAGTCGGTGGGGGTGGTGACGGTCACGCGGGAGGGCTTTCTGATGGGGGATGGGGTGCGGGCGATCGTGTCGCGCGCGAAAGCAGAGCCGGGTGAGGCGGAGGTTTCACTCTAGCGTCGGCGACGAGGGCCTCCGCGCACACGGCGGAGCGGCCGGGGTCACCCGGTGTTCTGCAGGCCGGCGGCGACCCCGCTGACGGAGAGGAGGAGCAGGCGCTGCTGCTCGGCGTCCGCGCCGGAGCCCTCCGGCTGCTCCGGCGCCGATCGGAGCGCGCGGAGCGCCCGCAGCTGCAGGAGCGAGAGGGCGTCGACGTACGGGCTGCGCAGCTGCACCGCCCGCTGCAGCACGGGCTTGTTCTCCAGCAGACCCTCGCCTCCGGTGAGACGGACGACCCAGCGTCGCGTGAGGGCGAGCTCGTCGAGCACCAGGGTGGCGAGGTCGTCGCGGTCGCCGAGGGCGAGGTACTGCCGGGCGATGCGCTCGTCGGTCTTGGCGAGGCTCATCGCGACGTTGTCGACCATCGTGCGCAGCAGCGGCCACTCGCGGTAGGCCTCCGTGAGCAGTTCCTCATCGCCGACGGCCTCGAGCGCGGTGCCGAGTCCGAACCAGCCGGCGAGGTTGATCCGGGCCTGCGTCCACGCGAACACCCAGGGGATGGCCCTGAGGTCTTCCAGCGACTCCACCGAGAGGCCGCGGCGGGCGGGCCGCGAGCCGAGCGCGAGCAGGCCGATCTCCTCCATCGGGGTCACGGTGGCGAACCACGGGGCGAAGCCCTCGGCCTTGACGAGCGCGAAGAACCGCTCACGGGAGGCGGCGTCCATGGTCGTGGCGACGTCGGCGTAGCGGGCGGCCGCGCGGCTCGTGCGCTCCTCGACCGTGGGGGAGGAGGCCAGCAGCGTCGCGGCGGCGACCTGGTCGATGTGCCGCATCGCGATCGCGGGCTCGCCGTACCGGGCGAAGATGACCTCGCCCTGCTCGGTGAGCTTGAACCGACCGTCGACGGAATGCGGGGGCTGCGCGAGGATCGCGGAGTTGGCGGGGCCGCCGCCACGGCCGAGCGCACCGCCGCGGCCGTGGAAGAGGGTGAGCTCGATGCCGGACTCCTGCGCCCAGCGGGCGATCTTCTCCTGCGCCGTGTACAGCGCGAGATTCGCGGCGACGGGCCCGACGTCCTTGGAGGAGTCGGAGTAGCCGAGCATGACCTCCAGCCGGTTGCCGGTCGCGGCCATCCGCTCGCGGAACTCCGGGAAGGTCACAGCCTCGGCGAGGATGCCCGGGGCGGCCTGCAGGTCGGCGAAGGTCTCGAACAGGGGCACGACGTCGAGCACCGGGGCGTCGTCGCCGAGCGCGTGGCGGGCCAGCTCGTACACGTTCGCGAGGTCGGAGGCCGCCTGCGTGAAGGAGACGACGTAGCGGCCCGCGGCGCGGAGACCCCGGTCGCGCTGGATGTCCGCGATCGCGCGGAAAACCTCCAGCACTTCCTCGGTCTGCGTGCTGATCGGCCCGCCCGCCTCGAGCTCGGCCAGGGCCTTCGCGTGCACCTGGGAGTGCTGGCGCACCTCGAGCTCCGTGAGGTGGAAGCCGTAGGTCTCGACCTGCCAGATCAGATGCTGCACGCCGCCGAACGCGTGGCGGCGGGCCCCGGCGGCGACGAGGGAGGACTGCACGGCGCGCAGCTCCGCGAGCAGCTCCTCCGGACCCGTGTAGCCCTCGTCGTCTCCGCGACGCGTGGCCGCCACGCGGCGGGCCATGACGAGGACGACCCGGCGGTGCGGCTCGTCAGGGGAGCGGGCCGCCAGCTCGTCGGCGACCGTCGGCTCCGTGGCGGCGAACCGCTCCCAGAGCGCGGTGACCTCGGCGCTGGGCGGGGTGTCGTCCGCGGCGAGCGTGAGCGTGCGGCCGATCCGGTCGAGCGCCCGCTCGAGGCCGCGGAGCACGTGGTCCGAGGCGATCTGCGACGCCTCGCGGGTGACCGCGGCGGTGACGAAGGGGTTGCCGTCGCGGTCGCCGCCGACCCAGGAGCCGATCCGCACGAACGCCGGGACGACCGGGGCGCTGGCGCCGGACTCCTCGCCGCGGAGGGCATCGTCGATCCGGCGGTAGACGTGGGGGACCGTGGTGAACAGCGTCTCGTCGAAGACGCCCATGACGGTGCGGACCTCGTCGGTCGGGGACGGCTTCTGCGCGCGCAGCGGCGCCGTGCGCCACAGGGTGTCGATCTCCTCGAGCATCCGGCGGCGGGCGCGGTGCTCCTCGGAGCCGCCTGCGCTGGCCGCGTCGTGCTGGGTGAGCAGCTCGGAGAGCCGGCGGATGCTCGACGAGACCGCACGGCGGCGGGCCTCGGTCGGGTGGGCCGTGAAGACGGGGTGGAAGCGCAGGCCGTCCAGACGACGACGGGCCTCGTCGTCGCCGACCTCCTCGCGCAGCCGGGCGTACGCCCCCGCGACCGTGCTCGTCATCTCGACGGCGCTGCAGGTGGCGGGGCCAATCCTCATCAGCATCGGCCTCGAC
>NZ_SSDN01000030.1:0-18933 GCF_004794355.1 Microbacterium sp. K36
ACCGCTCCGGTGACCGGTGCCATGCCGGTCATCGAGGTGGACCAGGACGGCGTCCCGATCGATGCGGATGCCGCGCTCGACGAGCAGAACCCGGCGAAGACCGGTGTGGCGCTCACCGGCGAGGGGCGCATGATCAACTCCGGTCCGCTGAACGGACTGTCGAAGCGCAACGCGATCGCGCGCGCCATCGAGCAGCTGGAGGCCACGGGGACGGGTCGGGCGGCGAAGAACTACCGCCTGCGTGACTGGCTGATCTCGCGTCAGCGCTTCTGGGGGACGCCGATCCCGATGCTGCACGCCGAGGACGGCCGGATCATCCCGGTCCCCGAGGACCGGCTGCCGGTGAAGCTGCCGAGCGTCGAGGGCCTCGACCTCAAGCCGAAGGGCACGTCCCCGCTGGGCGGCGCCGAGAGCTGGGTGCGCACGACCGACCCGGAGACGGGCGACCCGGTGCTGCGTGACCCCGACACGATGGACACCTTCGTCGACAGCTCCTGGTACTTCCTGCGGTTCCTGTCCCCGAACAGCGACACGCAGGCGTTCGACCCGGCCCAGGCGGCACGTTGGGCACCGGTGGACTCGTACATCGGCGGCGTCGAGCACGCGATCCTGCATCTTCTCTACGCCCGCTTCATCACGAAGGTCCTCTTCGACATGGGGCTCATCGACTTCACCGAGCCGTTCTCCAACCTGATCAACCAGGGCATGGTGCTGCTGGACGGCCAGAAGATGTCGAAGAGCAAGGGCAACCTGGTGCTGTTCCAGGAGGAGCTCGACGCCCACGGCGCCGACGCCCTGCGCGTCGGGCTGGCCTTCGCCGGTCCGGTGGAGGACGACAAGGACTGGGCGGATGTGTCGACCACCGGTGCGCAGAAGTTCCTCGCGCGCGCCCTGCGGATCGCGCACGAGGTCTCCAGTCCGGTTGACGTGGTCTTCGACGGGGGCGACGCGGCGCTGCGCCGTGCGACGCACAAGCTGCTCGCCGAGGCGCCTGCGCTGGTCGAGCAGACCAAGTTCAACGTGCTCGTCGCCCGTCTGATGGAGCTGGTCAACGTGACCCGCAAGACGATCGACGGTGCTGCCGGTGCTGCCGACCCCGCCGTCCGTGAGGCGGCGGAGACCATCGCCGTCATGCTCGACCTCATCGCCCCGCACACCGCGGAGGAGATGTGGGAGATCCTGGGACACGAGCCGTCCGTCGGACTCGTGTCGTGGCGCTCAGCCGATCCGGCGCTCCTCGTCGAGGACACCGTCACGGCTGTCGTTCAGATCGGCGGCAAGGTGCGCGCGCAGCTCGAGGTGCCGGCCCGCATCGGCGAGGCCGAGCTCGAGGCGCTGGCGCGGGCCGATGAGCGCGTCATCCGGTCGATCGGCGATCGCGAGATCGTCAAGGTCGTCGTGCGGGCCCCGAAGATCGTCAGCATCGTCGTCAAGGGCTGAGTCCTCGGCGTGCTCCGCGGTTCCGCCTACCCCGGCGCGACGGGATGATGCCCGGATCACGTCGCGACCGGGAACGGCTGTCCTCCACGACGAGTCCCATCTGAGCGTCTCTCCACGGTCGCTGTGTCCGGAGCCGGGAGGCGGTGGGCGCGGAGCTTAGTGTGACCGGATGACCTCGTCTCCGCCTCCACCTCCTCCGCCCCGTCGGAGGCTCCGCCTCGGGCTCGGCGCGGCGGTCGTGCTGGCGATCGTCGCGCTCTCCACAGCCGTCGGCCTCGGGCTGGTGCGGGGTCAACCGTCGTCCGTCGATGCGGTTCCGCTCGCGGAGAGCTCGGCGTCGGTCGAGCCCGCGCCCGCGCCCGCGGAGATCTACGTGCATGTGCTCGGGGCGGTCGAGCGCCCGGGCCTGTACGTCCTGCGCGCCGACTCCCGGGTCGTCGACGCTCTCGCGGCCGCCGGCGGGTCGACGGACGCCGCCGACCTTGCGGGAGTCAATCTCGCCCGCCGGGTCGAGGACGGTGAGCAGATCCTGGTCCCGGTCGTGGGTGCCGTCGCCGACCCGTCGGCGCCGCCATCCGGAGACGGGACCGTCGATCTGAACACCGCGGATCAGGCGGCTCTGGAGGAGCTCCCGGGAATCGGGCCGGCGCTGGCCGAGCGCATCGTCGCGTGGCGCGAGGACAACGGTCGGTTCCGCACGGTCGACGATCTCCTGGCGGTGCCGGGGATCGGGGAGAAGGTCTTGGAGGGTCTGCGAGACGGGGTGCGCGTGTGAGCGTCGCCTACCCCTGGGGATCGCAGGTCAGCGTGGCATCGGTGATCACCTGGGTCGCCAGCTCCCGCTCGGACTCGAGCGGATCGCGTCCGTCGACCAGGAGCTGGACGCTCTCATCCGACAACTCGGAGTCGTATACGTACTGCCCGACGCAGGGATAGAAGTCCGGCATGTCGTCATAGGTGGTCAGGCCGTTCGATCGGTTGATCTCCTCCGCGGACGCGCCGATCTCCTCAGGCGTCGGACGGCTCTCACTGGCGCTGCTCGGCGGGTCCGATGGCTGGGCGCTGGCCGGGGGCGCGCTTTCGGCGGGCAACGAGTCGTTCAGCGCCGACGAGGCGAGCACCAGCGACACGATGAGCACGATGACCCCGACCACGGCGCCGACGACCGACACGACCATGCCGACGATCGACGGCCACTTCGCGGCGTTCTTCGTGAACAACCCGATCAGCGACACGACGAACCCGGCGAACAGGATCACCGCGCCGACCACGAACAACACGGGGATGAAGGCGAGAACGGCGCCGAGGACGGCCAGGCCCAGCCCGACGAACCCGAGGACCGGCGTCGGCCGAGAAGCAGCGTCATGGCCCTGTTGCGCTGGGGCGGCCGACCCGTATGTCGGCGCCTCGGGACGAGGCGGCGAGGGCTTCGTCGGAGCCGAAGTGGGAGCGTAGGCGTCGGTCCACCGTGCTCCGTCCCACCACCGCTGGCGCCCGGAACCATCGTCGTACCACCCAGCCGGGACATTCATGCGCTCTCCTCCTCGTCGCGGCAGCGTCCGCCGCGCGCGCGTACCCAGGCTACTCAATCGCTTCCGACGAGGCCGTCACCGCGTCGGTCGCGTCCGACGCCGGCGGTCTCCGCCGTCGGAGAAGTGCTCCTGCACACCCTGACGTCCAGGGTCGTTGTCCTCGGCTCCTGCGGGAGCGCTCGAGGCGGGCGGAGCGGGAGTCGGCGCGACTCTACGTTGATCGGATGCATGAGAGGCCGCGTTCGTCCCCGAGGTTCGAGTGGGGATCCGCGATGGCGCGCGATCTGCGCCTGCTGCCGGTGGCGCTCGGTGCGTGGGGTGCCGCTCTGGTCTGCGTGTTCGTGCCGGGAACGGCGGGGTGGTTGGTGGGGGGATGCCTGGCATCTGCGGTGATCATCGGCGCCGCGCTCGCGATCCGGCGCCGCGCCGTCGCGACGATCGGAGGACTCGTCATCGTGGTTCTCGTCGCGGCGGCGTCCGTGGCGTTCACTGTGCTCGTACAATCCGCGGACCGTGACGCCGTGCACCTGTGGGACGGCAGGGTCGTCGAAGCGGTCGGTGAAGTCTCGTCATCGGCGTCCGTGGGACGGGACGGGCGCCTGTGGATGGACGTACAGCTGAGCGGCATCGGTGCGCCGGGAGATGTGGCGCCGGCGGCCGGTCCGGTGCGCATCGGCATCGAGGAGGCGGAGGGGTTCGTCCTCGGTGCGCAGGTGCGGGTGAACGGAGAGAGTGTGCGAACGGACCCGGGGGAGCGGGCCGTGCTCGTCGTCTTCGTCACCGCGGGAACGGTGGAACGGCCCGCACCTGGCGTCTTCGGGGTCGCTGCAGACCTCCGTCGGTCGTTCGTCGAGCGCGCGACACGGCTCCCGGAACCCGGTGCCGGACTCCTCCCGGGGCTGGCGGTGGGCGACACCACCGCCGTGCCCGCTGCGGTCGACGCCGACATGCGCGCGAGCGGTCTCAGCCACCTCACCGCCGTGTCCGGGGCGAACTGCGCGGTCGTCGTCGCTGCGGTGTTCGGGATCGTGGCGCTCAGCGGCGGGACGCGGGGGCTGCGGGTCGTGCTCGCCGCCCTCGCCCTGGCGGCCTTCGTCGTGCTCGTGACGCCGGAGCCGAGCGTCGTCCGGGCCGCCACGATGGCCGCGGCGGGCATGCTGTCGATCCTCGTCGGGCGGCCGAGCGCAGGCGCCGGAATCCTGGCCCTGTGTGTGGCCGTACTCCTCGTCGCCGATCCCTGGCTCGCATCGACGCCGGGGTTCGCGCTGTCCGCCGTGGCCTCCGGGGCCCTCATCTTGCTCGCCCCGGCGCTGGCGAACGGGATCGGGCGCTGGCTGCCCGGTCCGCTCGCCCTGGCGATCGCCGTGCCTCTGGCGGCGCAGCTCGCGTGCGCGCCCGTGATCGCGTTGTTCGCGGAACAGCAGTCGCTCGTCTCGGTCGTCGCGAACCTCCTCGCCGAGCCGGCTGCGCCGATCGCCACGGTGATCGGGCTGCTCGCCTGTCTTGCTGCGCCTCTCCCACTCGTCGCGGATCTGCTCGCCGCGTGCGCCTGGCTGCCGTCGGCGTGGATCGCGACCGTCGCGCATGTCACTTCCGGACTCCCCGGCGCTCAGGTCCTCCTCCCCGCGGGGCTTGGGAGCGCTGCCCTCGTCGCGCTGGTGAGCGTCGCGATCGCCATCGTGTGCTGCCGCGGAAGGCCGCGCCCCCGGGACGTCGCGCGCACCGACGTCGTGGCGGTGCGGTCTCGTCCGCGGGGGACTTCGACGTTCGGCGGGGTCCTCCCCGTCGCCCGATGCGTGGCGGCCGCCGTTCTCATCGTCGTGGCGTCCGTCGGCACCTCCCGCGCGTTGGTCGACGGTCCGCTCGCCCCGCTCGTGACGCCGCACGCGTGGGCGATCGCCGCGTGCGACGTGGGCCAGGGCGACGCGATCCTGGTGCGTTCGCAGGACGCGATCGCCCTCATCGACACGGGACCGGACCCGGGGGCGCTCGATGCCTGCCTCCGCTCGCTGAGCGTCGATCGCATCGACCTCCTCGTGCTCACGCACTTCGACGCGGACCACATCGGGGGTGCGGCGGTGCTCGAAGGGCGGGTGGATACGGTGCTGCACGGACCGACCGCCGACGACGCCGATGCGCGCGTGCTCGGCGACCTGGCGCGGGCGGGCGCTACCCTCCGGGCGGTCGGCGCCGGGGACCGGGGCGCTCTCGGCGAAGCGTCGTGGCGAGTGCTCTGGCCGCGGAAGGACAGCGTCGCCTTCTCGTCGGGCAACGATGCGAGCGTCGTCACCGAGTTCGCCGGAGGCGGAGTGCCCCGTGCCCTGTTCCTCGGCGATCTGTCCGCGGCCCCGCAACGCGCGCTGCTCCGCGGTACGCCGCTGACACGATTCGACGTGGTGAAGGTCGCCCATCACGGGAGCGCTGACCAGGAGCCCGCCCTCTACGAGGCTCTGCAGCCGAGCGTGGCGCTCATCACGGTCGGCGCGGGAAACGACTACGGGCACCCGCGTCGGGAGACCCTGAAGATGCTGTCGGCTCTCGGCGCGCACGTCTACCGCACCGACCACGACGGGCGCACCCTGCTCGGCATCGAGGACGATGCCCTCCGCGTCTGGACGGACGTCGCGCCGCGCTGAGTCGGGTGTCCGACGCCGCCGGTAGGCTGGTCCCATGGCAGCTTCCCGTCCCCCCTCCCGCGGCGGCGCGAAAGCCACGAAGATCCCGCAGGTATCGTGGCGGGAGCCGCATCCCGCGCCGCTGGTGCTCGTCTCAGGGCCGGAAGAGGTCTGCGCCGAGCGCGCGATCGCCGGGGTGCGTGACTACCTCCGTGCCGAGGATCCGGCGCTCGAGGTCAGCGACGTGCGTGCCGACGACTACGCTCCCGGCACGCTGCTCTCCCTGACCTCGCCGTCGCTGTTCGGAGAGCCGCGACTGGTCCGCGTGTCCGGCGTGGAGAAGTGCTCCGACGCGTTCCTGCAAGAGGCCATCGGGTATCTGGAGAACCCGCAGGAGGGCGCGACCGTCGTCCTGCGGCACACCGGAGCCAGCGTCCGCGGGAAGAAGCTCCTCGACGCCCTCCGCGCGGGGACCGGCGGTGGGATCGAGATCGCCTGCCCCGCCATCAAGCGCGACGGCGACCGGGTCGACTTCGCGGCGGGCGAGTTCAAGGCGGCCAAGAAGCGCATCGCTCCGCCGGCACTCCGAGCGCTCGTCTCGGCTTTCGCCGACGACCTCACGGAGCTCGCCGCTGCATGTCAGCAGCTCATCGGCGATGTCGACGGTGACATCACCGAAGAGGTCGTCACCAAGTACTACGGCGGACGGGTCGAGGTGTCGGCGTTCGTCGTCGCCGACACGGCCATCGCCGGCCGATACGGTGAGGCTCTCGTGGTGCTTCGCCATGCCCTGTCCTCCGGTGCGGACCCGGTGCCGATGGTCGCCGCGTTCGCGATGAAGCTGCGCACGATGGCGCGCGTCGCCGGCAATCGTGAACCCAGCAGGCAGCTCGCCCAGCGCCTCGGGATGAAGGACTGGCAGGTCGACCGCGCACGCCGCGACCTGGCGGGCTGGAACGAGCGCTCCCTGGGAATGGCGATCCAGGCGACTGCGCGCGCCGACGCCGAGGTCAAGGGTGCAGCGCGCGACCCCATCTTCGCGCTTGAGCGCATGGTGACGGTCATCGCCACCCGTGAGCCGTTCGGGGGCTAGGGCTCTCGCCTCCCGGAAAAGCAGAAAGCCCGCCTCACGAGGAGACGGGCTTTCCGGAAGTCAGAAGCTCAGAGAGCCGCGACCTGCTTGGCGATCGCCGACTTGCGGTTCGATGCCTGGTTCTTGTGCAGCACACCCTTGCTGACGGCCTTGTCGAGCTTGACCGAGGCCTTCTTCAGGCTCTTCTCCGCTGCGGCCTTGTCGCCGGCGGCGACGGCCGCGCGGGTCTGGCGGACGAGAGTCTTCAGCTCGCTCTTCACGGCCTTGTTGCGCGCGTGAGCCTTCTCGTTGGTCTTGTTGCGCTTGATCTGCGACTTGATGTTTGCCACGTGTGGACGCTTTCTGTACAGGAGTTATTCGGAGTGCCGGCAGCAGAAGAGGGCTGCTGCACGGCGGTCGTGAGGGAAGAACCCACACGCAAGCCAAGAGTCGAGTCTACCAGCACCGGATGGGATCGTGCGAAACGACATCTCCCGGACGAGACGCCGTCGCGCGGAGGGCGGGACCGGGTGCAGAATCATGCTCAACGACGACGACGTCAAGGAGCCCGATGACCCCCCTCAGCACCGACCCGACCGCGCGTGCGCGGCTCCGCTGGTCCGCCGCCACCTCATCCATCCAGATCGAGGGTTCCCGCCGTGCCGATGGCGCGGGCCGATCGATCTGGGACGACGAGATCGCCAAGCCCGGACGCATCCGCGACGGCTCGACGGCGGAGCCGGCCTGCGACAGCTATCGCCGTGTGGCGGATGACGTCGCCCTGGTGGCCGGTCTCGGACTCGATCGGTACCGGTTCTCGATTCCCTGGGCGCGCGTGCAGCCGGACGGACGCGGACCCGGGAACGTCGCGGCGCTGGACCACTACGCCCGCGTCGTCGATGCTCTGCTGGAGGCCGGAGTCGCACCGTTCCCGACGCTCTACCACTGGGAGCTGCCGAGCCGGGTCGAGGCCGACGGCGGCTGGCTCACCCGTGACACCGCCGAACGCTTCGGTGAATACGCCGCCCTCGTCGCCGCCCGCCTCGGAGATCGGGTGTCGTCCTGGTACACGCTGAACGAGCCCGCCATGACCACCCTGCAGGGCTACGCGGTCGGCGCGCTCGCACCAGGCAGGCAGCTCCTCTACGGTGCGCTTCCGACCGCGCACCATCAGCTGCTCGCCCATTCCCGAGCCGCTGACGCGCTGCGACACCAGGGTGCGGAGAGCGTGGGTCTCGTCAACAACCACACCTGGGTCCTGCCGCTGCGGGACACCGAGGAGGATCATGCCGCGGCGGCGGTGTACGACCTCCTGCACAACCGGCTGTTCAGCGAGCCGCTGCTCTCCGGGACGACACCCGACCTGGAGGCGCTCGGGCTCCCGCCGCTGCCCGTCCTCGGCGACGACCTCGCCCGCATCGCGGGATCGATCGACTTCTACGGCGTGAACTTCTACAACCCGACGACCGTCACCGCCGCCGGCTCTGCGAACGACATCCCGTTCGAGATCGTTCCGACCCCCGGAGCGCCCGTCACGGGGTTCGGTCCCGAGTGGCCGATCGTGCCGTCCGCGCTGCGCGACCTCTTGATCGATCTGCACCGGCGCCACCCGAGCATGCCACCGATCATCATCGGGGAGAACGGGGCATCCTTCCCGGAACCCGACGTCGCCGGCCCGGTGGAGGACATCGACCGGATCGCCTACCTCTCCGCGCACATCGACGCGGTGGGCGAGGCCCTCGACGCCGGCGTCCCCGTCGAGGAGTACACGGTCTGGTCGCTGCTCGACAACTGGGAGTGGACGGACGGCTACACGCAGCGGTTCGGTCTCGTGCACGTGGACTTCTCGACGGGGGAGCGCACCCCGAAGGCCTCCTACGGCTGGTATCAGGAACTCGTCGCGGGCGCTCATGCAGCCCGCACCGCCGGGGCGGCACGCGCATGAGCGGGACCCCGGGCATCGTCACCCGCCGAGCGGGCCTGCGCTGGATGTCGCTGTTCACCCTCGCCTGGCTCGCGATCTGGACCGTCCAGCTCACCCCGGTCCAGCTCCTCCTCCCGCTACAGCTCGACACTCCGGAGGACGACTGGATCCGCGGCGTCGTCTCCTCCGGGATCGTGCTCGGAGTGGGTGGACTCGCCGGCGTCGTCGCCGGGCCGCTCGCCGGGGCGCTCTCGGACCGCGCCCGCGCCGGCGCACACCGGCGGCGGCCATGGGCTATGGGAGGGGTCGCGCTCACGGCCGTCTGTCTCGTCCTCACCGGGTTCGCCGACGGCCCGTGGGTGGTCGGCGCCGGCTGGGTCGGCGTCTCGATCGGCGTCGCCGTCTCATCCGCCGCGTTCACCGCGCTCATCGCCGACCAGCTCCCGACGACGCAGCGCGGCGCCGCGTCCGCCGCGGTCGGGTCGAGCCAGGCCGTCGGGATCGTGCTGGGGGTCGGCCTGGTCGTGCTGCTGGGCCTCGACATCGTCGCCGGGTATCTGCTCCTTGCCGGCATCATCGCGGTGGTGGGCATCGCCGCGGCGCTGCTGCTGCCGGACCCGCCGAGCACCGAAGCGCTGCGTCCGCAGCGCATCGGGCGTCCCCGCCTGGCATCGCTCCGCGACCGCGACTTCGCCTGGATGCTCTCCGGTCGCCTCGTCACCAACATCGGCAATGCCCTCGGGACGGCTCTGTTCCTCTTCTTCCTCCTCCACGGCCTCGGCCAGGAGAGCACGACCGCACAGGACAACCTCCTGCTCCTCATCGTCGTCTACACGGTGTTCGTCGTGCTCGCCTCGGTGATCACCGGGATCGTCTCCGACCGCACCGGCGAGCGGCGTCGACTCGCCGTGGCGGCCACGGTCGTGCAGGCGGCATCGGGTGTGGTGATCGTGGCTCTGCCCACCTTCGAGATGACGATGATCGCCGCCGCGCTCATGGGCGTCGGCTACGGCGCCTTCTCCACGGTGGGGCTCGCGTTCGCGGCCGATCTGCTCCCGGATGAGCAGGACCACGCGCGCGACCTCGGCATCGTGAACGTGACCGCCGCCCTCGGACAGCTCATCGGGCCCGTCCTCGGAGCGGGGCTCGTCGCCCTGGCCGGCGGGTTCTGGCTCGTCTTCCTCGCGGCGGCTGTCCTGTCGCTCGTCGGGGGAGCGCTCACCGCCGCCGCGCGGCCTCGGGTCCTCTCAGCGTGACGCCGTGCGTTGCTCGATCGTCGCGATCGCGAGCGCGAGGACGGCGTTGAACACCCGCGGGCGCATGGCCGTGAGAAGGTGCGTGGTCCGTGGCACGACGATGAGCTCCGCCTCCGGGGCCAGGCGCCGGAACAGGGGCTCGTTCAAGCGGAGCTGATCGTACTGACCGTTCACGAACCACAGGGGCACGTCGATGCGGGGGACAGCGGCGGCGACGTCCAGAGCGGCGAGGCTGCGGAGCGTCTGGTCCTGGATGTCCAGGGCGTACCCGCCGGCGGCGAAGTCCCCGCGATTCTCCTTGGGGATCGTCGCGGCAAGCATGCGCTGCGTCAGCCACATGCCGCGGTCGGGCAGGGAATCGACCGCCCGGGCGAACAGCCGGTACGCGCGCAGCCCGGCGCCGCGGGGGAGTGAGGTGCACGCGGCGGCGACGAGTCCGTCGACGGGCGGAGGCTCCGCGCCACCGGTGTACGCGAGCGAGAGCAGGCCGCCCATCGAGTGCCCGACCAGCAGTACCGGGCCCCGCTCGGCCGCGGCGCGGACGGCCGCATCGATCGTGTGCAGCGCCTCGTGGAGGCTGAAGTCCTCGTCCATCCGGCTGCCGTGGCCGGGGAGGTCGACGGCCGTGACGGGATGCCCGTGCGCCTCCAGGTACTCGATCTGCGACCGCCACATGGTCGCCGACGTGCGGATGCCGTGCACGAGGACGATCTGGACGGTCACGCCTTCAGCATAAGGAAAGCGGGGCCGGTGGATGAACCACCGACCCCGCTTCGACACGCGATGTGTCAGAGGATGTTACTTCTCCCAGCCGACGTTCTCGACCGGCGTGACGCCGAACAGGTCGAGACCGACGTAGGGCTCCGGCGTGAGGTTCGCCAGGCCGTTCTTGACCACGTAGATCGAGGGGCCGCTGTACAGCGGGATGAGGCCCCAGGTCTGCTCGATGATCTTCGGCTCGAGGTCCATCGCCGCGGTGGTCCAGGACTCCGCGTCCTTCTGGCTCTCGACCTCGTCGGCGATCTGCTGGTCGATCTCCTCCGTGCCGGTCGCCGACAGGTTCAGACCGCTGTCCGAGCAGTAGAGCTGGCAGAACCAGGCCGGGCCGAACGGGTCGGAGTCGGTGAAGCGGAGCGAGACGACGTCCCAGTTCTTCGTGGTGAAGTCGCTGGAGAAGTCGGCGGAGGCGCGGACATCGATCTTGAGGTCGATGCCGATCTCCTTCTGCTGCGCCTGCAGCGACTTCGCGAGGGCCTCGATGGTCGGGTCCTCACCGAAGATCGGGAAGGTGACGGAGAGCTTCTCGCCGTCCTTCTCGCGGATGCCGTCCTCGCCCTCGGTCCAGCCGGCGTCGTCGAGGAGCTTCTTGGCGCCCTCCACGTCGTGCTTCAGACCGGCTTCGGCGAACGAGTCCTTGTAGCCGTCCTGGAACGAGTACAGGTTGAGCGAACCGGCGACCGGCTCCTCGTAGCCGAGGCCGTTCCACGCGATCTGCTTCTGCTGGTCGACGTTCACGCCGAGGAAGAACGCCTTGCGCACGTCGATGTCCTCGAACTGCGGCTTGTCGGCGTCGACGAGCAGGACCGTCTTGGCGGTCTGCTGCGCACGGCGGACGACGGTGTCGTCCACTTCCTGGACCTGCTTCAGGCGGTCGTTGGTGTTGGCGCCCACCATGTCGATCTCGCCGTTCTTGAAGGCGTTGATCGAGGCGTCGGGCTCCATGGCCGTGAAGGTGACCGTGTCGAGCAGCGGCGCGTTGCCCCACCACTCGGGGTTCGGCTTGAAGGAGACGAAGCCGCCGTTCGCGTCGAACGTGTCGACGGTGTACGGGCCGGCGCCCCACTCGGGGTGCATGTTGCCGATGAAGGCCTCGTTGAACACGGTCGGGTCGGCGATGTCCGGGTGCAGCACGCCACCCGTGAGGAACGCCATCGACGGCCAGGCGTAGATGCCGTCGAAGGTCACGACGGCGGTCTTCGCGGTGTCACCCTGCTCGACGGTCTTGATCTGCTTGTAGCCGTCGGTCGCGTTCGGGTTGAAGCCCTCGTCGTAGGAGCGGTTGGCCTTCCACGTGGCGTCGATGGACGTCCAGTCCATGTCCGTGCCGTCGTTGAAGTGCGCCTCGTCCTTGAACGTGAAGGTGATGGTCGTGTTGCCATCCTCCTCGCCGATCTCGTAGGCGTCGAGGTAGGCGTCGTTCTTCGTGACCTCGCCCTCGGGCGAGACCAGGAGGATCTGCGGCATGTACCACGACCACAGGCGAGCGGTGTCAGCACTGGCGTCGCTGTTGAAGCCGTTCAGCTGCTCCGGGATCTCGTTGATGGGGAAGTTGACCTCGCCACCTTCCTGGAGGTTGCTGCGGTCCTGCGGGTTGTAGTCGGCGGTCTTGGTCTCGACCTTCTCGCCGTTGTCCCCGCCACCGGTGTTCCCGGAACCGCTCGCGCAGCCCGCGAGGGCGAGTGCGAGGGCGCCGCCGATCGCGACCGCCCCCAGCAACTTCTTGTTCTTCATGGTGCTCCTTTCGCCTTTCGGCGTTTCATAAAGGGAAGACTAGTTCGCGCTTTATCCCGGTACACCGCACTGCGGTGAATGCCGCCTAACCGTTATCGGACGGTGACCAGGAACGGGCGCAGGGGTTCCGGGTCAGACCGTCGCGGGCTTCGTCGTCATCGTCTCGGTGTCGAACACGACCCGCTCGCGGGTGCGCTCGATGTCGGGATCGGGCACGGGGATCGCCGACAGCAGTGCCTTCGTGTAGGGGTGCTGCGGGGCGTCGAAGACCTGGTCGACGTCACCGTGCTCCACGAACTCGCCGAGGTACATCACGGCCACGCGGTCGGCGATGTGACGCACCACCGAGAGGTCGTGCGCGACGAAGAGGTACGACAGCCCGAGCTTGGTCTTGAGCTCGTCGAGCAGGTTGATGACGCCCGCCTGGATCGACACGTCGAGCGCGGAGACCGGCTCGTCGAGCACGACGATCTTCGGGTTCGTGGACAGGGCACGGGCGATGCCGATGCGCTGTCGCTGACCGCCGGAGAACGCCTGCGGGAAGCGGTCGCTGTGGGCGGGGTTGAGGCCGACGAGGTCCATGAGCTCGTCAACCCGCCGGTGCGCCTCCTCCTTCGGCGTGCCGATCGCGAACAGCGGCTCCGAGATGATGTCGGCGACCGTCATGCGCGGGTCCAGGGCTCCCATCGGGTCCTGGAAGACGATCTGGATGTCGCGGCGCAGGGCGCGCTCCACCTTGCGGCTGTGGATGTCGTTGACACTGGTGCCGGCGATGACGATGTCGCCCTCGGTCTGCTTGACCATGTCCATGATCTGCAGCAGCGTCGTCGTCTTGCCCGAGCCGGACTCGCCGACGATGGCCATCGTCTCGCCCTCGCGCACGTCGAAGCTGATGCCCTTGATCGCCTGGACCTCGCCGACCTTGCGCTTCAGGAACGCGCCCTTGACCAACGGGAAGGTCTTGCGGAGGTTCTTCACCTCGAGCGTGATCGGCCGCTCCTCGCGCGGCGTCCGCGTGAGGTCGCTCTCCGGCACGGGGCGGACGGGGTAGACGGGCAGGCCGCCGAGGAGACCGCCGTCCTCGATCTCGTGCGCGCGGATGCAGGCGGCCTGGTGCAGGTCGCCCGAGCCCGTCGGCACGGGGAGCAGCTCGGGCTCCCTGGTGCGGCAGGCATCCATGACGATCGGGCAGCGGTCGGCGAAGGGGCAGGCATCCGGCAGATCGATGAGCAGCGGCGGGTTGCCCTTGATGGGGGTGAGCGGCTCCTTCTCGGCCTTGTCCACGCGGGGGATGGCGCCGAGCAGGCCGATCGAGTACGGCATGCGGGTCTTGTGGAACAGCTCGCGCACCGGGGCGTGCTCCACCGGCTTGCCGGCGTACATCACGAGGACGTCGTCCGCGGTGCGGGCGACCACGCCCATGTCGTGCGTGATCATGATCACGGCGGCACCGGTCTCGTCCTGCGCCTTCTCGATGAGGTCGAGGATCTGCGCCTGGATCGTGACGTCGAGCGCCGTGGTCGGCTCGTCGCAGATGATGAGCTTGGGGTCGTTGGCCATCGCGATGGCGATCACGACGCGCTGCCGCATGCCGCCAGAGAACTCGTGCGGGAACGACTTCATCCGACGCTCGGGCTCCGTGATGCCGACGAGCTTGAGCAGCTCGACGGAGCGGTCCCAGGCGTCCTTCTTGGACAGCCCGCGGTGGACCGTGAGGGCCTCGATGAGCTGATCGCCGACGGTGTAGACCGGCGTGAGCGACGTCAGCGGATCCTGGAACACCATCGACATGCCGTTGCCGCGGATGATGGACAGTTGCTTGTCGTTCATGCCGACGAGCTCCTGCCCGTCGTACATGATCGAGCCGGTGACCTTGGCGTTCTCGTCGAGGAGGCCCATGATGGCGAGCGAGGTCACGGACTTGCCGGAGCCGGACTCGCCGACGATGCCGAGCGTCTTGCCGGCCTCGAGGTCGAAGGAGACGCCGCGGACGGCGTCGACGCGGCCGGCCTCGGAGGCGAAGCTGACCTTGAGGTCGCGGACGGAGAGGACGTTGGTCATGCGCGGCCTCCTGCAGCCGAAGTGGGATCGAGGGCGTCGCGCAGGCCGTCGGCGATCAGCGCCATCGACACGGTGAGCAGGGTCAGCGCCGCCGCCGGGAAGTAGAACAGCCAGGGCGCGGTGGTCAGCGAGCTCGAGCCGGCGCCGATGAGGGCACCGAGCGAGACGTCGGGGATCTTCACGCCGAAGCCGAGGAAGGACAGGCCGGTCTCCGTCACCACGGCGTTCACGACGCCGAGGGTGAAGTTGATGACGAGGAGCGAGCCGATGTTCGGCAGCAGGTGACGGAGCACGATGCGCATGCCGCCGACGCCCATGTAGCGTGCCGCACTGACGTACTCCCGCTCGCGGAGCGACAGCGCCATCGTCCAGATGACGCGGGCGGGGAAGTACCACCCGATCACGAAGATCATGATGAGCGCGATCACGCGCCAGTCGCCTCCGGCCTTGTTCGAGATCATCGCGAGGATGAGGAAGCTCGGGATCACCATCATGAAGTGGATGACCAGCAGCGAGATGCGCTCGGTCCAGCCGCCGAAGTAGGCCGCGGCCGTGCCGACGAGCGCCGACACGATCGTGACGCCGACGGAGACCGTGATGGCGATCATGAGAGACCGCTGCAGGCCGACGGCGACCTGGGCGAAGAGGTCGTTCCCGGCGTTGTTCGTGCCGAACCAGTGCTCCGCCGACGGCGGGCTGCTGAGGTTCAGGAAGTCGAGCTCGATGTGGTCGTAGCGGGCGATGAGGGGCCCGAGGACGGCGAACAGCACGAGGACGACGAAGATGACGAGGCCGATGAGGGCTCCGCGGTTGCGGGCGAAGCGCCGCCAGTAGAGCGTCCACTTCGACAGCCGCTTGGTCGCGACGCGCGTGGTCTCGGGGCCGGAGATCTCCGGCTCCGGGTGGATGGTCGGGTCGAGCATGTCGGTGCTCATGTCAGCTCACTCTCACGCGCGGGTCGAGGACGACGACGGCGATGTCGGCGAGGATGGCGCCGATCGCCGTGAGGACCGCACCGAAGGCGGCGATCGCGACGGTTCCGTGGATGTCGTTCTTGGTGATGGTCTCGATGAAGTACCTGCCCATGCCGTTCCACGCGAAGATCGTCTCGGTCAGGACCGCTCCGGTGAAGATCGCGGGGATCGTGAACGCGACCTGGGTGGCGACGGGGATGAGCGACGTGCGCAGCGCGTGCTTGCGGATGGCCTGCTGCTTGGTCAGGCCCTTCGCGCGGGCGGTGCGGACGTAGTCGGCGTTGATGTTGTCGAGAAGGAGCGACCGCTGCAGGAAGTGGATGCTCGCGTACCCGGTGAGCACCAGCGCGATCGTCGGCAGCGTCAGGTGTTGCAGCACGTCTATGAGGGTGGGGAAGAAGCCCTCGACCCCTTGGCTGGCGTTACCGGTCACGTAGAAGATGCGGGTGCCGGTGGCGTTGTTCAGGCCGATGGCGAGCAGGACGATCGCGAACGCCGCGACGACGATCGGGATGTTCAGGGTGATGATGCTCGTCGCCTGGCCGATGCGGTCGGCGAGCTTGTACTGCCGCGAGGCGGTGTACACGCCGAGCGCGATGCCGAGGACGGTGGTGAGGATCGTCGCGCCGAGGACGAGCTCCGCACTCACCCACATGCGGTAGGCGACCTGCTCGTTGACGGATCCGCCCGTCGGGCTCACGCCCCAGTCCCAGCGGAGCAGGATGCCGGTGAGCCACGTCCACCACCGCTCGATGAGCGGGACGGTGTCGCTCAGGTTGCGGGGAGCGAGGGTGTTCACGATCTGCTCTTCGGTGAGCGGAGGTCGACGACCCACATAGTTGCTGCGCGGATCGAGGAAGCCCCACGCGAGAAAGTAGGTGAGGTTCGTCGCGACCACGATCATGAGCAGCCAGCCGAGGGCACGGCGCGCGAGGTACTTGATCAAGGGGGAATTGTCTTTCTCTTCTCCAGACGCGCTCGGGGTCTGCCGACGCAACGCTGAGCCGGGCGGATGATCGGGTTTCATCCGCCGTTCCGCGCGACGCGACAGCCCTCACGGAGTCTGTGACGGAGTCGTATCGCTTACGGGATCCGGTGTCACGGATTGATCCCGGGCAACTTCGGGAGACTATCACCGATACGCACGAATGGGGATTATGAGGACCCTCACCGTAGAATCGACGGGACATGTCCCCACGCGCTCTCACCCCGCTTCAGCCTGCCGCGACGCCGGCTGCGCAGATCCGTAATTTCTGCATCATCGCCCACATCGACCACGGCAAGTCGACCCTGGCCGACCGCATGCTCCAGATCACCGGCGTGGTCGCGGAGCGGGACATGCGCGCCCAGTACCTCGACCGCATGGACATCGAGCGCGAGCGGGGCATCACGATCAAGAGCCAGGCGGTGCGGATGCCGTGGGCGCTCGGTCAGGCGCAGGGTCCGGACGAGGTGTTCGCGCTCAACATGATCGACACCCCGGGTCACGTCGACTTCACGTACGAGGTGTCCCGGTCGCTGGCTGCGTGCGAGGGTGCCATCCTCCTCGTCGACGCCGCGCAGGGCATCGAGGCGCAGACGCTGGCCAACCTCTACCTCGCGCTGGAGAACGACCTCCACATCATCCCGGTCCTCAACAAGATCGACCTCCCTGCGGCCGACCCCGAGAAGTACGCGAAGGAGCTGGCGTCCCTCATCGGCGGCAAGCCCGAGGACGTGCTCCGGGTCTCCGGGAAGACCGGCATGGGCGTGGAGGAGCTGCTCGACCGGATCGTCGAGCAGATCCCGGCGCCCGTGGGGGACGCGGACGCCCCGGCGCGCGCGATGATCTTCGACTCCGTCTACGACGCCTACCGCGGCGTCGTCACCTACGTGCGGATGGTCGACGGCAGCCTCTCGCCCCGCGAGCGCATCCAGATGATGTCCACCGGCGCGAACCACGAGGCCCTCGAGGTCGGTGTGTCGAGCCCGGAGCCCACCCCGACCAAGGGCCTCGGCGTCGGCGAGGTCGGCTACCTCATCACGGGCGTGAAGGATGTGCGGCAGTCGAAGGTCGGTGACACGATCACGAACGCGCGTAAGCCCGCGGCGGAGGCGCTTCCCGGCTACACGGACCCGAAGCCGATGGTGTTCTCGGGCATCTACCCGATCGACGGCAGCGACTATGCCGAGCTGCGCGAGGCGCTGGACAAGCTCAAGCTCTCCGACGCCTCGCTGCAGTACGAGCCGGAGACCTCGGTCGCGCTCGGCTTCGGATTCCGCTGCGGCTTCCTCGGACTGCTGCACCTGGAGATCGTCACCGAGCGCCTCGCGCGGGAGTTCGGCCTCGACCTCATCACCACCGCCCCGAGCGTGATCTACGAGGTCGTGACGAGCGACACCGGCGAGACGGTGACCGTGACGAACCCGAGCGAGTACCCCGACGGCCGTATCGGCTCGGTGTCCGAGCCGATGGTCAAGGCGGCGATCCTGCTGCCCAAGGACTACGTCGGCACCGTCATGGAGCTGTGCCAGTCGCGGCGCGGCACGCTGCTGGGCATGGAGTACTTCTCGGAGGAGCGCGTCGAGCTGCGCTACAACATGCCGCTCGGCGAGATCGTGTTCGACTTCTTCGACCAGCTCAAGTCCAAGACGCAGGGCTACGCCTCGCTCGACTACGAGCCTTCGGGTCAGCAGGAGGCCGACCTGGTCAAGGTCGACATCCTCCTCCAGGGCGAGAAGGTCGATGCGTTCAGCTCGATCGTGCACCGCGACAAGGCCTACGCCTACGGCACGATGATGGCGGAGCGGCTGCGGAAGCTCATCCCTCGCCAGCAGTTCGAGGTGCCGATCCAGGCCGCGATCGGTGCCCGCATCATCGCCCGCGAGACGATCCGCGCGATCCGCAAGGACGTGCTCGCGAAGTGCTACGGCGGTGACATCACCCGCAAGCGCAAGCTCCTCGAGAAGCAGAAGGAGGGCAAGAAGCGCATGAAGATGGTGGGCCGCGTCGAGGTTCCGCAGGAGGCGTTCATCGCCGCGCTCTCCGGCGACGTCGAGACCAAGGACAAGAAGTAGCCCACCACCGCTGAGCCTGTCGACGCGCGCGGTTCTCAGGGTCCGTCCGCGCTGGGTCGCTGATCTTGTCGAAGCGCACGGTTCTCAGGGTCCGTCCGCGCGCTGGGTCGCTGAGCTTGTCGAAGCGCACTGTACGACTTCGACAACGACGGAAGGTCCTCCCACCGATTCTCGATCAACGCCATCTTCTTCCGGCGATTCCACCCCTGGATCTGCTTCTCCCGGAAGAAGGCCGCGTCGACGGTGTCGAAGTGCTCCGCGTAGACCAGCGAAACCGGTCTCCGGCGGCGCGTATGGATGGCGGCGAAAGCGTCGTCGTGGTTGTGCTCCCAGATGCGGGCTTCGAGGTCGCCGTTCGTGCTGCCCGTGTAGAAGCTGCCGTCACGGCATTCGAGGATGTAGGTCCATGGCATCCGGCCATCATGGTGGAGGTGTGTGCGGGTTTCCCGGGGCGTGGGCGATTCCTTCGACAGGCTCAGGGACCCAGGGGG
>NZ_SSDN01000031.1:0-1193 GCF_004794355.1 Microbacterium sp. K36
GGTCGTGCATGCGGGACCGGGTCGTGCATGCGGAACCGGGGCGTGCATGCGGAACCGGGGCGTGGAGCGGGACCGGGGCGTGCATGCGGAACCGGGATGGTGAGCGCGGGATCAGGCGTCAGATGCGGTCGTGGGCTCGACGGAGGGCGCCTTCGATCGCAGCCTGGACCGTGGGCCAGTCGTGCACGACCTGGGCGTAATCGAAGCGCAGCGTCTCGTACCCGAGTCGCGATGCGACGGCGTCACGGGCGAGATCGCGGTGGCGCATCGCAGGGGCGCCGTGGTACTCACGTCCGTCGACCTCGATGATGAGGCGGCCGTCGACGACGAAGTCGACGCGGCCGACACCGGGGATCGCGACCTGCGTCGTGAGGTGCACGCCGAGGACATGGAGACGGAGGCGTAGCAGGGACTCCAGGCCGCTGTCCGCGTCAGGACGAGCGAGGTCCACGAGCCAACGCGCGGACCGGGGTAGCGCGGCGCGGATCCGGGCCCGTGCGGCCCGCCCGATCAGTCCCTGCCGCCAGGCCGACTCGAAGGACACGAAGAAGGCCTCGTCACCCTCGCACACGTGCAGATGCCGGAGCGCGTCCTCGACAGACACAATGCCGAACCGGGTGCGTCCCTCGAAATGATGCGGGATGCACCGGCACTCGATGTGCGCGTGCGCGCGGCCGTTGCGACCGAGCCAGACGTGCGGCGCATCGCTCTCCGACAGCACCCAGACTCCGTGGGCACGGAGCGCGGTGCCGCAGCTGATGGCCCCTCCGTGGGCAGCCGCCGTGAGCACCGTCGCGTCGAGGTCGTGACTGGCGAAGATCCCCGCGCGGACCCGATGGATCCGACCGGCGCGCACCGCGCGGGACAAGGCGGAGCGGGAGATTCCGAAAGCCCCGAGGTCGCGGCCGCGGGCGATGCCTCCGAGACGGTGAAGGGTCGAGACGGGATCGAGCATTCGCCGATTCTGCGTCCTCCGGTGTCTCGGCGGGGCCCGAAGGGCGTCATGGGGACGAGTCGGGGCGTCCGGGGATCCATGGAGGAAGAGTCACCTGCACGATCCGGAGCCGCGGGTAGTCCTGATCCGGGGATTCCGTCGTACAGACGGAACGTGGTCGTGCATCCGGGGCAGGAACCGAGACGGACGGAGACGGGATCGGAGACGGACGGAGACGGGATCGGAGACGGACGGAGAC
>NZ_SSDN01000032.1:0-36973 GCF_004794355.1 Microbacterium sp. K36
AGCCCTTCGACAGGCTCAGGGACCCAGGAGGGCTCGGTGACCCAGGAGGACTCGGGGACCCAGGAGGGCTCAGGGACCCCGGAGGGCTCGGCGACCGGGGGCGGGCACTGGTTCGAGGTGTCGCTCATCCCGGAGACCCTGGCGGCGACCACCCTCGGCACCCGCGCGGTCGGCGACCACGTGAACCTCGAGACAGACATCCTCGCGCGGCACGTCGAGCGGCTGCTCGCCTTCCGCGCCGCACCGGAAGGGGGCTCGCGATGAGCCTGGCAACCATCCCCGAGGCCCTGGAGGCGCTGCGCGCCGGCCGGCCCGTGCTCGTGGCCGACGACGAGAACCGTGAGAACGAGGGCGACGTCGTCCTCTCCGCCGAGCTCGCCACCCCCGAGTGGGTGGCGTGGACGGTGCGCTGGTCGTCCGGTTTCATCTGCGCGCCGATGCCCACCGACCTCGCGGACAGCCTCAATCTCCCGCCCATGGTCGCGGCCAGCGAAGACGCCCGCTCCACCGCCTACACCGTGAGCGTCGACGCCGCGGAAGGGGTGACGACCGGGATCAGCGCGAGCGACCGCGCCCGCACCCTCACCGTGCTCGCGAACCCCGACTCGACCCCTGCGAGCCTCATCCGCCCCGGCCACGTGCTGCCGCTGCGGGCCGTCGACGGCGGTGTGCGCGAGCGCAGCGGCCACACCGAAGCCGCGGTCGAGCTCATGAAGCTCGCCGGCCTCCGGCCCGTCGGCGCGATCGCGGAGGTCGTCGCCGAGGACGGCAGCATGATGCGGCTTCCCGGGCTCCTCGAGCTGGGCGCCCGCGACGGCGTGCCGGTCATCACGATCGAGCAGCTCATCGCGCACCTCAACGAGATAGACCCGGACGGAGCGACACCGGCCGCCCAGCGTGGACGCCGCGTGAGCCTGCGTGCCGACGCCACCGTGCCCACCGACCACGGCACGTTCCGCTTCCTCGCCTACAAGGACCGCGTCACCGGCACCGACCACATCGCGGTCGTGTCCGGCGAGCCGACCGAGACGGCGCTCGTCCGCGTGCACTCCGAGTGCCTGACCGGCGAGGCGTTCGGCTCCCAGAAGTGCGAGTGCGGGCCGCAGCTCGATGCCGCGCTGGACGCGATCGACCGCGAGGGCGGGATCGTCATCTACATGCGGGGGCACGAGGGACGCGGCATCGGGCTCATCAACAAACTCCGCGCCTACAGCCTGCAGGAGGACGGCCTGGACACCGTCGACGCGAACCTGGCGCTGGGCCTCCCGGCCGATGCCCGCGACTACGCGGCAGCGGCCGGGATCCTCACCGACCTGGGCGTCTCGAAGGTCCGGCTGCTCACCAACAACACCGACAAGGTGGACAAGCTGCGCGAGCTCGGCCTCGACGTCGTCGAGCAGGTGCCGCTGATCGTGGGCGTGGGCCCGAACAACCACCAGTATCTGGAGACCAAGCGCGACCGCATGGGCCACATCATCGGCGAGGCAGAGCTCGCCGAGGCCCTCGCGGCAGGAAAGGACGAGGAATGAGCGGCGCCGGAGCACCGAAGACGGGGAACATCGACGGGCGGGGGCTGGAGGTCGTCGTGATCGCCGGCACCTGGCACGAGGTGATCTCGAACGGCCTGATCGCCGGTGCGCAGCGGGTGCTCGACGAGGCCGGCGCGACGCATCGCCTGGTGCGGGTGCCCGGCTCGTTCGAGCTCGCCGTGGCCGCACAGGCCGCCTTCGCCGGCGGTGCGGACGCTGTGGTCGCGCTCGGGGTCATCATCCGCGGCGGCACGCCGCACTTCGAGTACGTCTCAGCCGCGGCGACCGACGGCCTCACCCGTGTCTCCCTCGACGCCGGCAAGCCCGTCGGGTTCGGGCTGCTCACGCTCGACGACGAGAAGCAGGGGCTGGACCGCGCAGGCCTGGAGGGCTCGAAGGAGGACAAGGGCGCGGAGGCCGCGGACGCGGCGCTGCGCACCGCCCTCGTGATCCGCGAGCTGCGCGGCTGACTCCCTCCGCCTCGCGTCCGATCGCGGGCGCGAGGTCAGGCGTGCCTTGGTGGCGCGGAAGGCTGCGCTCTCGTACGGTGAGGGCATGGAGACCCTGCGCCACATCGTGCTCTTCGTCCACCTCATCGGCTTCGCCGTGCTCTTCGGGGCCTGGGCAGCGCAGGCGCTCGGCGGCAAGCGGGTGTTCACGCGTCTGATGACCATCGGCATGACGATCGCCGCGGTCGCCGGCCTCGCCCTCGCCGCCCCGTGGGGCCTTCCCGAGGGCGTCGAGATGAACTACGCCAAGATCGGCACGAAGCTCGTCATCCTCCTCGCGATCGGCGCCCTGCTCGGGATCGGGACGGCGCGCCAGAAGCGCGACCAGGTGGTGCCGCCGGCGATCTTCTGGCTGGTGGGCATCCTCACCGCGGTCAACGCGGCCATCGCCGCGATCTGGCGCTGAGGCGCGGATCAGCGGACGCCGCGCTCCCAGAGCGCGGCTGACTGCTCCCCGGCCCCGGCCGTCCGGATGCGCTGGCCGTTGCGTCCCCCGCGGGCGAACGTGGCCGTGACGCCCGGCGGGACGTCGGACGGCGCCACCGGGGCCGACGACCAGGTGCAGTCGCGCACGTGCACGAGGTCTGCCGCCACCGCCGCCGGGTCGTCGTCGTAGCGCCACGGCCCCGTCAGCTTCCCGAGCCAGAAGTACCCGTCGACGTCCCGCGTCCAGACGAGGGTTCCCGTCGGAAGCGCCGCGAACCGCTCCAGCCGCCGCGCCACCCGCTCGCCATGACGGGCGTCGACGGCCGCGAGCGCCGCGGTCAGGGAACGGGGCGCGCGGTCGAGCCGCCCGCCCATGCCGCATACCCCTCCGGCGAGCGCGCGCTCGACCGCGACTCCCGGGGCGACGGCATCGTCGCGGGAGCGCATCGGCGCCCGGTAGGCGATCGGCCCGTCGGCTGCGTCGTCCGTCATCGGAGCGGCACCAGGGTCGCCTCGACATCGCGCCCGTCGACCATGACGTGCATCATCGTGTGCACGGGCTGCCGGCGCCGGTCGGTGGGAGAGCCTGGGTTGAGCAGCCGCAGCCCGTTCGGCGTCACGGTGTCCCACGGGATGTGCGAATGCCCGAAGACCAGCAGGTCGGCGTCGGGGAAGGAAAGATCCATCCGCTTCTCGCGCCCGGTCGCAGCGCCCGTCTCGTGGATGACGGCGACGGCGGTGTCCTCCACGGTGAACCGCGCGATCTCCGGCAGCACCCGGCGGATCTCGGGGCCGTCGTTGTTGCCGTGCACGCCGTGGAGCACGCGCGCGCGGGCTTGGAGCAGCTCGACGGTGGCGAGATCGACCCAGTCCCCCGCGTGCACGACGACGTCGGCCTCGTCGATCGCCTGGAGCGCCGCGTCCGGCAACCGTTTCGACCGCTTCGGGACATGCGTGTCGGCGAGGAGCAGCATTCGCGTGGTCATGGGTCCCCTCCGGCCGGTCTCCCCGACTCTACGCGGCGGCACCGACGCGCTCGGCACCGTCCCGTCATGAACGTCCAGCCAACTCTCAGGAAGGCGTAGACTCGCCCGAGTCCGCTGGTATACCGGCGGAGGATCGGAGACCCCTTGAGCACCGCCACCACACCCGCGAACCCCCGCTCGCGCGTCATCACCGCGAGCCTCGTCGGCACCACCATCGAGTTCTACGACTTCTACGTCTATGCGACGGCAGCCGTGCTCGTCTTCCCCACACTCTTCTTCCCGAGCACGAACGACACCGCGTCGCTGCTGTCGTCGTTCGCCGTCTTCGGCGCGGCGATGGTCGCCCGCCCGATCGGCGCCGTCGTCTTCGGGCACTTCGGCGACAAGTTCGGGCGTAAGGCGACCCTCGTCGCGTCGCTCCTCACCATGGGCATCGCGACCTTCGTGATCGGCCTCCTGCCCACCTTCCAGCAGATCGGCTGGGTCGCCCCGCTGCTCCTGCTGATCCTCCGTCTCGCCCAGGGCTTCGCGCTGGGCGGCGAGTGGTCGGGCGCGGCGCTGGTGGCCACCGAGAACGCCCCGAAGGGCAAGCGCGCCTGGTACGGCTCGTTCCCGCAGCTCGGCGCGCCGCTCGGCTTCATCATCGCGAACGGCATCTTCCTCGCCATCAACTTCGCGCTCCCCCACCCCGAGGACCCGGCGCTGAAGTCGGAGGCCTTCCTCTCCTGGGGCTGGCGTGTGCCGTTCCTCTTCTCGGCCGTCATGGTCATCATCGGCCTGTGGGTGCGGCTCCGCCTCGTCGAGTCGGACACGTTCAAGAAGGCGGAGAAGACCGGGGCCATCCGCAAGCTCCCGCTCGCGACCGTGTTCCGGCACCACTGGAAGCAGCTCATCCTCGGCACGTTCATCATGCTGGCGACCTACGTGCTGTTCTACCTGATGACGAACTTCACGCTCACCTACGGCACCAAGGCCGCCGACCTGGAGACCGCCTCGGCCGCCGCCCGTGCTGCCGCGGAGGCGACCGGAAAAGACTTCGACCCGAGCGCGTTCGCGGCGCAGTTCTACCCGGGCCTCGGCTTCGGCTACACGGACTTCGTGCTCATGCAGATCATCGGCGTCGTGTTCTTCGGCATCTTCACGCTGCTGTCCGGGCCGATCGCCGACGCCATCGGGCGCCGCAAGCTGCTGCTGTGGGTCACCGGACTCATCGTCGTCTTCGGCCTGTCGTTCAACATCTTCCTGCTCCCGCAGGCGGACCCGAAGTTCACCGGCGCTCTCACCCAGGCGTTCCTCGTGTTCGGCTTCATGCTCATGGGCACGACGTTCGGCCCGATGGGCGCCCTCCTGCCGGAGCTCTTCCCGACGAACGTGCGCTACTCCGGCTCCGCGATCGCATACAACGTGTCGTCGATCCTCGGTGCGGCCGTGGCGCCGTTCATCGCGGTGGCCCTGTGGGCGGCCGTCGGCGGCGAGCCCTGGCTCGTGGGACTGTACCTCTCCTCGATGGGGGTGCTGACGTTCATCGCGCTCATCTTCACCCCGGAGACGAAGGACCACGACTACGAGGACGACCTCGGTCTCGCCTCCGCGGTCGAGCTCTAGCGGCCGACCGGACGACAGGAACGGCTGCACTCCCTCGGGGGTGCAGCCGTTCTCGTCTTCCTGGCCGCGCGCTCACAGCACCACGACGTCGCAGTACAGGGCCGCCGTCTTCGCCAACCGGCGATCGGCCGTGAGCAGAGGGACGTCGAGGGCCTCGGCGAGCGCGACATAACCGGCGTCGTACGCGGAGACGTCATCGCGCAGCGACCAGATCCGCGGGATGAGCCGGCGCAGCGGATGGCGGGTGATCTGCAACGCCCCGAACGCGTCGAGGGCCTCGCGGGCAGCGTGTGCCGGCATCGAGGACCGCATCGTGAGTCGACGCAACACCGACAGGACCTCGATGTCGAGACCCGCGTGTGCATGGAACTCCTCGCCGTGCGTCCAGACCTCCTCGCCGAGCAGTGCCTCGATCGCCGCCGAGGCATCGAGCACGACCGCCTCGGACGTCCCGCTCACCTGCGCCCGTCCCGTTCGCGATCACGGGCGGCGAGGATGCTCTCGCGCGTCAGGGAGACACCGGCGGCGCGCGCCCGTGCCCGCGACGCCTCCAGGACTTCCGCATTGCTGCGGTACCGGACGAGGTCTTCCAGCTCACGCGCGACGTAGTCCGACAGGCTCATGCGTTCCGCCGCGGCACGCTCTTTGAGCCGGGCGTGAACCTCATCGGGCAGGTTCCTCACTTGCAGCATGCGAGCCATCCTGCCAGCATCGCATGCGCTCCGCATGCGGACAAGAGGGCGCCTGTGGACAACACGCGCGTCAACACTTCTTGACACCGAACGGCGCGTCAACGAATATTGACGCGAAGGAGGTCCCCATGTCTCGACCGACCACCATCGCCGCAGCCGAGGGCGGCGAACCCCTGGCCGAGCTCCACCGCCTGGCGGCGTTGCGCAAGGAGCTCGCGCGCGCCGAAGAGGCCCAGGTCCGTCGCGCCCGCACGAGCGGCTACTCGTGGCAGGCGATCGCGAGCGCCCTCGGCGTCACCAAGCAGGCGGCGCATCGGCGCTTCGGCCGCACCTGAGCCCATACAGCCGCCCCATAGGAAACGACCGTGCCCCGAGTACGGTCGAAGTACCATCTCCAGATCGAGGTCCCCCATGTCCCGCACGGCGACAGCACGCCGACGCGGACGGGGCGCACCGGCCGACGGGCCCCGCGCCACCTTCCGCCAGCTCCTCCCCTTCCTCTTCGAGCACAAGCGCACCCTCGTCGTCGTCGCCGTCCTCAGCGTGTTCGGTGCCGCGACCTCGCTCGTGCAGCCCCTCCTCGTCGGACAGGTCATCGAAGCCGTGCAATCGGACGGCACGATCGGCGTGCTCGTGTGGCTGCTCGTCGGCTTCGTGATCGTGTCGTCGATCATCTCCGGCTTCCAGCACTACCTGCTGCAGCGCACCGGCACCGCGGTCGTGTACTCCAGCCGCCGCAAGCTCATCGCCCGCATCCTGCACCTGCCGACGTCGGAGTTCGACGCACGGCGCACCGGCGACCTCGTCTCCCGCGTGGGCACCGACACGACGCTGCTCTATGCCGTCCTCACGCAGGGGCTGGCCGACGCGGTCGGCAACGTCGTCCTCTTCGCGGGGGCGCTCATCGCGATGCTGCTCATCGACCCCGTGCTGCTGCTGCTCATCGTCGTGGTGATCGGCGTCTCCGTCGTGGTCGTCGTCGCCCTCAGCGGCCGGATCCGCACGGCGTCCACGGCCCAGCAGGAGAAGGTCGGCGAGCTGGCCTCGGGTGTCGAGCGGGCCGTCGGCTCCATCCGCACCATCCGAGCCTCCGGCGCGACCGAGCGGGAGACCGCGGCGGTGACGGAGCGGGCCTCCGAGGCGTACGGCATCGGCGTGCGGATCGCGAAGATCTCCTCGCTCGTGGTGCCGGTCGCCGGCATCGCCCTCCAGCTCTCCCTGCTCGTCGTGCTTGGCGTGGGCGGCTTCCGCGTCGCCGCCGGAGCCATCTCGATCGCGGCCCTGATCTCTTTCGTGATGTTCCTCTTCCTGCTGGTGATGCCCCTCGCCTCGACGTTCGGCGCGATCACCTCCGTCAACCAGGCCCTCGGCGCGCTCGGCCGCATCCAGGAGGTGCTCGACCTGCCCACCGAGACCCAGGACGACGCGGCCACCGCCGCGGCCCTCCCCCGTGACGAGGAGCCCGGCGCAGACGCCCCCGCCCTGGAGTTCCGCGACGTGCGCTTCCGCTACCCCGAGAACGTCGTCGCGGCCCGCCGCGCCGCCGCGAGGGAGGCGCAGACCCTGCTCGCCGACGCGCACCTGGAGCAGACCGAGTCCGCCCCCGACCCCCAGGACCACGAAGTGCTCCGCGGGGTGTCGTTCGCGGTCCCGCGCGGGGCGCGGGTGGCGCTGGTCGGTCCGAGCGGGGCGGGGAAGAGCACCATCCTCTCCCTCATCGAGCGCTTCTACGACCCCACGGGCGGCTCCATCCGCCTGAAGGGGCACGACACCCGCACCTATCCGCGCGACGAGCTGCGCGCCCACTTCGGCTATGTCGAGCAGGACGCCCCGACCCTCGCCGGCACCCTCGCCGAGAACCTGCGGCTCGCGTCTCCGACGGCGACGGACGAGGACTGCGAGCGCGTGCTCCGCGCTGTGAACCTGAGCGACGTGCTGGAGCGGAACCCCCTCGGCGTCGACGCTCCGGTCGGCGAGGACGGCGTGATGCTTTCCGGCGGCGAACGGCAGCGGCTCGCGATCGCGAGGGCGCTCCTCACGGACGCCCCGATCCTGCTGCTGGACGAGTCGACCTCGTCGCTCGACGGCGTGAACGAGCAGCGCATGCGCGAGGCCATCGACGCGGTCGCCACCGACCGCACGCTCGTCGTGATCGCACACCGTCTGTCCACCGTCGTCGACAGCGACCTCATCGTGGTGCTGCAGGACGGCGTGGTCGTCGGACAGGGCACCCACGCCGAGCTCGTGGAGTCGACTCCGCTCTACCGCGACCTCGCCCGCCACCAACTCCTCGCCTAACCCTCCTCCCCTCCCCCTCCCTCCCCCTTCTGCACCGCCGAGACCCCGCGTTTCCGCCGAGACCCCGCCTTCCGCACGTACGCGGGGCGGGGTCTCGACGCGAAACCGGGGTCTCGGCGGGAGTGGGTGCCACGAAGGCGGGGCGTCGGAGACCACTCAGCCATGGGTTCGTCTCTGATGCCCCGCCTTCGCGGGTCTGTCTCGACCCGGAGGCCGAGGGTGCCGGCTCCCCCGAACCGGCACCGGTCTGGGGGCTAGGCCTTCGCGAGGCGGTAGCGCAGCGACGCGAGTTCGGTGCGGAGGGCCGCGGGCACCCGGTCGCCGAACGTGTCGTAGAACTCCTCCGTGAGGTCGGCCTCGGCCTTCCACGCCTCGGGGTCGACCGAGAAGAGCTCGTCGAGGTCTTCCGCGGGGATGTCGAGGCCGTCGAGGTTGAGGTCCTCCACGCGCGGCAGGCGTCCGATGGGGCTGTCCACGGCCGGCACGTCGCCGGCCACCCGGCGGATGATCCAGTCGACGACGCGGGAGTTGTCGCCGAATCCGGGCCAGAGGAACCGGCCGTCCGCTCCGCGGCGGAACCAGTTCACCTGGAAGATGCGCGGCGCGCGGTCGAACCGCAGGCCGCGGCCGACCTTCAGCCAGTGACCGAAGTAGTCGGCCATGTTGTAGCCGCAGAACGGCAGCATCGCGAAGGGGTCGCGGCGCAGCTCGCCGACCGTGCCCTCGGCCGCCGCCGTGCGCTCGGACGAGATGTTCGAGCCCAGGAACACGCCGTGGGTCCAGTCGGTGGCCTCGACCACGAGCGGCACGTTGCTCGCGCGGCGTCCGCCGAACAGGATGACGTCGAGCGGCACGGCCTCCTCCAAGTCCTCGGAGATCTGCGGGCACTGGGCCGCCGACACCGTGAAGCGCGAGTTGGGGTGCGCCGCGGGACGACCGGAGTCGGGCGTCCAGTCGTTGCCCTCCCAGTCGATGAGGTTCGCGGGCGCCTCGTCGGTCAGGCCCTCCCACCACACGTCGCCGTCGGGGCGGAGCGCGACGTTGGTGAAGATCGTGTTGCCCCACAGGGTCTCGACCGCGGTGACGTTGGTCGACTCTCCGGTGCCGGGCGCGACACCGAAGAAGCCAGCCTCGGGGTTGATCGCCCAGAGCCGTCCGTCCTCGCCGGGGCGGATCCAGGCGATGTCGTCGCCGAGGGTCTCGACCTTCCAGCCGGGGATCGTCGGTCGCAGCATCGCGAGGTTCGTCTTGCCGCAGGCCGACGGGAACGCCGCGGCAACGTGGTACGCCTTGCCCTGCGGGTCGATCACGCGGATGAGGAGCATGTGCTCGGCGAGCCAACCCTCGTCCCGGGCGATCACCGACGCGATGCGCAGCGCGAAGCACTTCTTCGCCAGGATCGCATTGCCGCCGTAGCCCGAGCCGTACGAGTAGACCTCGAGCGTCTCCGGGAAGTGCACGATGTACTTGTCGTCGTTGCAGGGCCACTCGACGTCCGGCTCGCCCGCCTCCAGCGGAGCGCCGACGGAGTGCACGGTCTTGACCCAGGGCGCGCCCTCGGCGATCTGGCGGGTGACCTCGTCGCCCACGCGGGTCATGATGCCGATCGACGCGACCGCGTAGGCGCTGTCGGTGATCTGCACGCCGATGTGCGACAGCGGTCCGCCGACGCGACCCATCGAGAACGGCACGACGTACATCGTGCGGCCGCGCATCGAGCCCTCGAAGATCTCGTCCATCTTCGCGTGCATCGCGGCGGGGTCGGCCCAGTTGTTGGTGGGGCCGGCGTCCTCCTCGCGCTCCGAGGCGATGAAGGTGCGGGCCTCGGTGCGGGCGACGTCGCTGGGGTGCGAGCGCGCCAGGTACGAGCCGGGACGCCACTCGGGGTTCAGCTTGATGAGCTTGCCCTCGTCGACGAGTCCGCGCAGCAGCCAGTCGTTCTCGGCGCGCGAGCCGTCCACCCAGTGCACGGCGTCCGGCTGCGTGAGCGCGCGGATCTCCTCGACCCAGGCGGCGAGCTCCGCCATCGCGGGCGTGTCGTAGGAGGGGGCGGTGCCGAACGTGCGCGTCGGGGCGACAGGGGACGTGCGAGGGGTGAGGACTTCGGCCATGGCCATGACTGCTCCTTCGAAGTGTGGGGCGTTGCTTCCATCTTCTTCGCCCTTGTCGCGGACTTTCGGCCAAATCGGGCGATAAGAATCAGGGTTCTTTCGCTAGACTCAAACTATGGCGTCCTCCGGCATCCACCTCACGACCCTCGGCCACCGCATCCGGCACCGCCGCCTGGAGAAGGGGTACACGCTCGATGAGCTGGGGGCCCTTGTCGGGGTCGCCGGCTCCCAGCTCAGCCTCATCGAGAACGGCAAGCGCGAGCCCAAGCTCTCCCTCCTCCAGGCGATCGCGCAGGCCACCGGCACGGAGGTGACCGACCTCATCTCCGGCGAGCCGCCGAACCGGCGCGCGGCCCTGGAGATCGAGCTGGAGCGGGCGCAGGAGAGTCCGGTGTTCCGTCAGCTCGGGGTCTCGCCCGTCCGGGTCACGAAGGGCATGAGTGACGAGACCATCGAGTCCATCCTCGGGTTGCACCGCGAGCTGCAGCGCCGCGAGCGCGAGGCCATCGCGACCCCGGAGGAGGCCCGTCGCGCCAACACGGAGCTGCGCCTGCGGATGCGCGCGCAGAACAACTACCTCCCGGACATCGAGAAGCTCGCGGAGAAACAGCTCAAGGCGGCCGGCCATTCGCAGGGCGCCCTGACCCACCGCACGGTGAGCATCATGGCCGAGAAGCTCGGCTTCGAGCTCATCTACGTCAACGACCTGCCGCACTCGACGCGCTCCGTCACCGACCTCGAGAACGGCCGCATCTACCTGCCCCCGGCATCCATCCCCGGCGGACACGGCCTCCGGTCCATGGCGCTGCAGGCGATGGCGCACCGTCTGCTCGGGCATACGCCGCCGACCGACTACGCCGACTTCCTGCAGCAGCGCCTGGAGATCAACTACTTCGCCGCGTGCTGCCTGATGCCGGAGACCGCCGCGGTGGCCTTCCTGCAGCAGGCGAAGAAAGACCGCAACCTCGCGGTGGAGGACTTCCGCGACGGGTTCGGCGTGACGCACGAGGCCGCCGGCATGCGCATGACCAACCTGCTCACGCAGCACCTCGGCATGTCGCTGCACTTCCTGCGCGTCGACTCGACCGGAGCCATCACGCGCGTATACGAGAACGACGACCTGCCCCTGCCGATGGACGTGACGGGAGCGGTGGAGGGGCAGCGGGTGTGCCGGAAGTTCCAGGCCCGCTCCGCCTTCACGGAGCAGAACCGCACCGTCGAGCACCACCAGTACACGGACACCCCGTCCGGCACGTTCTGGTGCTCCACGCAGACCGGCTCGTCGAGCGAGGGCGAGTTCTCCGTCACGGTCGGCGTGCCGTTCGACGATGCCCGGTGGTGGCGGGGACGCGAGACGAACGACAGGGCCGTGTCGACCTGCCCCGACGAGGCGTGCTGCCGTCGTCCGTCGGCCGAGCTCACGGAGCGCTGGAAGGGCCGGGCGTGGCCGAGCGCCCGCGTGCACACCCACATGTTCTCGCCACTCCCCCGCGGCATGTTCCCCGGCGTGGACGACAACGAGGTCTACAACTTCCTGGGCCGCCACGCGAGTGAGTGACCCGCCGACCCACCCCCGTGCGTGCGCCCCGGCCCGTTACGCGCGGCCGTAGGGGGCCGGGAGGCGCAGAAAGGGGTGGGTCGACGAGAGGAGGGTGGGCAGGGGTCAGGGGAGGAATGCGGCGAAGCGGGCGAGGGCGGCGGTGACGGCGGCGGGATCCTCGGGGGGCTCGAAGAGAGTGGGAGGAGTGGTGTGGGCGGCGGCGGCGTGGGTCCAGCAGCCGATCACGCGGCCGTTCTCCACCACGGTCGCCCGGACCATCCCGTTCTTCCCCGGTCCGACGGCGGGGAGGTGCTCCGGAGCGCAGACGACGGTGCGGTCGGCGTAGGAGATGTAGTACTCGTCGAAGGCTCCGAGGGCGAACACGGACGGACGGCCCGCCGCGCGCCGGGGTGGGGTGCGGCCGACGAAGACCCCGTCCTCGACCTCGGTCACCCGGGCCGCCGCGCGCTCCGCCGCCTCCCGGGACCGCCCGAGCGTCAGCCCCGACCACCACGCGAAGTCCGCGACCTCCGCGGGCCCGTGGCCCTCGACGTAGCGGATGAACAGCTCGGCCAGCGGGTCCTCCGGGTGGGCGTGGTCGCGGATGTGATCCGCCGCGAGCACGAACCGCTGCTCCCGCGTGATGCCCTCCCGCCGCACGACCGGCCCCTGCACGAGCACGCCGGAGACCGTCAGCCCGAACAGCAGGTGGATGCCGCGCTGCCCTGAGGGGTCGATGCCGATGCCCTCGAGCACGGCGAAGATCTCGCCCCTGGTGAGGCCGCCGTCACGGAGCCGCGGCGTGAGCTCCCGGACGACCGCGTCGATCATGGCGTCGTCGATGCCGAGCTGCCGTTGTCGGGAAGCCGCCTGCTGCTGCTGTCGTGCGGCCGTGACCTCCAGCACCCAGCCGAGGTCGCGCGCAGGGATCGTGTGCAGCGTCCCTCGCATCGTCCAGGCCCGGACGAGGTCGCCGCGGTCGAACGCGGCATCGACGTCCCGGAGTCGTACGTCGCCCTTCGTCCGCACGGCCAGCGCCCACCGTCCGGCCGTGAAGTCCTGGCTCTGCACCGCCAGCAGCCGCCCCGCCGCCCCCGTCACGTCCGCCTCCGGCGCGGTCAGCCCCTGCCACCGCAGCCGCTCCTCCCGCCACTGTGAGGTCTTCATGCCCCTCATCATGCCGCGACCCACCCCCTTTCGCGTGCCCCGGCCCGTTGCGTGCGCACGCAGAGGGCCGGGTCGAGCGGAAAGGGGTGGGTCGGGGGTCAGAGGGTGACTTCGCGGCGAGTGGGGAGGACGACGGGGTGCGACCCCGCCATGGTCTCCAGCACCCGGATTACCTGGCACGAGTAGCCGAACTCGTTGTCGTACCAGACGTAGAGGATGAGGGTGTCCTCGTCGGCGATGGTGGCCAGGCCGTCGACGATGCCCGCGCGGTGCGAGCCGACGAAGTCCGTGGAGACCACCTCGGGGCTCTCCACGTAGTCGATCTGCTGCCGGAGCTTCGAGTGCAGCGAGACCCGGCGCAGGTAGTCGTTGACCTGGTCCTTGGTGGCGGGGCGCTCCAGCGTGAGGTGCAGCACCGCGAGCGAGACGTCCGGCGTGGGGACGCGGATCGCGCTGCCCGTGAGCTTGCCCTCCAGCTGCGGGAGGGCCTTGGCCACGGCCTTCGCCGCCCCGGTCTCGGTGATGACCATGTTCAGCACGGCGGAGCGGCCGCGGCGGTCGCCCTTGTGGAAGTTGTCGATGAGGTTCTGGTCGTTCGTGAACGAGTGCACGGTCTCGACGTGCCCCTTCACCACACCGAAGGCCTCGTCGATCGCGGCGAGCACCGGGGTGATGGCGTTGGTCGTGCACGACGCCGCGGAGACGATGCGGTCTTCCTCGGTGATCGTGTCGTCGTTGATGCCCTGCACGATGTTCTTCAGCGCGCCCTTGCCGGGGGCGGTCAGCAGCACCCGGGCGACGCCCTTCGCGCGGAGGTGCTGGGAGAGTCCGGCCTCGTCACGCCAGCGGCCGGTGTTGTCGACGACGATCGCGTCGTCGATGCCGTAGGCGGTGTAGTCGACGGCGGCCGGGTCGTCGGAGTAGATGACCTGGATGCGCGTGCCGTTGGCGATGATCTGCTCGGCATCCTCGTCCACCGTGACCGAGCCCGCGAAGCGGCCGTGCACCGAGTCGCGCAGCAGCAGCGACGCGCGCTTGACGAGGTCGTTCTCGGAGCCGCGGCGCACGACGATGGCGCGGAGCCGGAGTCCGCTCCCGCCGCCGGTGTGCGCGATGAGGATGCGGGCCAGCAGGCGGCCGATGCGGCCGAACCCGTAGAGCACGACGTCGGTCGGCGGTGCCGGGACCGCGCCGACGGCCGGGGCCAGAGCCTCGGCCAGGTACTCCCCGAGCGGGCGCCCACTTGAGGCGTGCCCTTCCACGAGGCGGGCCACGTCGATCGACGAGGCCCCGGGGGCCAGGGCGTGGATGCCCTCGAGCACCGCCAGGCTGTCCTCGACCGCCAGGCGCTCATGTCCGAGCTGGGCCACGCGCTCGTGCACCTCGACGACGCCGGTGGCCGAGAGGCCGAGCAGGCGATGACCGTGCAACGAGGTGACCACGTCACGCTCGCGCTTGAGAGCCCCGATGAGCGGGATCATCCGCTCCGCCAGCTCTTCGCTCGCCGTCCATTCGTCGCGGTGTGCCGCGGAATCGTTCATCTGCGTCCTTGCATGTGTGAGCGCGCGCCGAGGTCGCCGGCGCGCACGAGGTTGCCGGGGTGTTCGGGGGATGACTCCAGGGTACAAGCCGCGGAACCGCGCGCCGAATCGGCCGGGTCGGGACCTCCCGTGCGCGAGAGTTTTACGTCTACACTGGTGGAATAATGAGCAGCGCACTCCTCGGCGACGACGCCGACCTCCTCGTCCGCGGCGGCCGCATCCACACCGCCGACGCCACCGATTCCGTCGCCACCGCGATCGCCGTCCGGGACGGGGTGATCGTCGCCACCGACGCCGCTGCCGAAGCCCTCCCGGCCCGCGAAGTGGTGCAGCTCGACGGTCGCACCGCGATCCCCGGCCTCAATGACGCCCACCTCCACGCCGCCTGGCTCGGCGCGCGCTGGCCGCACCTGTTCTTCTCCGACACCCCGCCCGAGGAGCAGCCGACCGGTCGCCTCGTGACCACGGCCGACGAGCGACGCGCGGCCCTGCGCCGGGCCTGGGCGCTCCTCGCGGAGCTCGGCGTCACGAGCTACACGGAGCCGGGCATCGGCCCCGGAGAGGACCACGGTGAGACCGGCTGCTTCGGCACCGACATGCTCGACGCGTACGTGGAGCTGCACCGGGAGGGCACGCAAACCTCGCGCGTCACGCTGCTGCGCCTGTTCGGGACGATCGACGGCGAGAGCCGCCTGGACGACTTCGCCGCCGGACTCCCGGTGCCGCCCCCGTCGACCGATCCCCGCTGGCTCGCGATCCCCGGCGTGAAGATCTTCGCCGACGGCATCCCGCCGATGGCCACCGCCTGGACGTCGGACCCCTACCCCGACGGGACGACCGGGCACCTGCTCACCCGCGGCGACGCCGATCCGCTCAGCGCCTTCCAGCAGATGATCGCGCTGGCCGCCGGCCGCGGCCTCCAGATCGCGGTGCACGCCACCGGCGACCGCTCGATCGAGGAGTTCCTGACCGCACTGGAACGGCACGGCCAGACGCCGCCGCCGGCACCCCACCACATCGTGCACGGGGACCTCGCCACCCCCGCGCAGATCCGGCGCGCGGAACGCCTCGGCGTCGGCTTCGCCGTGCAGCCCCTCATCGCCGCGCACACGCACTCCTGGGCGGCGGTGCAGCTCGGCGAGGCCCGCGTCGCCGCCGCCTGGCCGCTGCCCGAGATGCTCTCCTCCGGGGCGCTGACCACGGTGACCAGCGACGCCCCGATCGCCACGCCGGACTGGCGCCCCAGCCTCGATGCGTCCCTCGCCCTCCTCGCCGGCGACGGCCGCGCGGACGACGCCGCGACCCGGCGCCGACTGCTGCGCACCATGACGGCCGACGCCGCGATCCAGGACGGCGCCGCGAGCTGGAAGGGCACCCTCGAGCCCGGCAAGGTCGCCGACATCACGGTGCTCGACGAGGATCCGTGCAGCCCGGGGCGCCCGTTCGCCGCCCTCCAGGTCGAGCGCACGATCGTCGACGGCCGCACGGTGTTCGCGCGCGGCTGACCACTCACGCACGAAAAACGGCGGGCGGCATGTTCACGCATGCCGCCCGCCTCTGATCCCCCTCGGACCAGTCTCGAACCGCGGTCGTCAGACCGCGGTGGCCAGGAGCACGCGCGGGCTCCCCGGCAGGGCGACGGTGTCGCGCACCGCCCAGCCCGCGTCCGTCAGCCAGCCGCGCACCTGCGACTCGGGGTACACGACCGTGCCGTCGATCACGAGGTACTCCCCCGCGTGCAGGGCGTCCAGCGCGCGCTGCTCGTCGTCGTCGTCGAGGAAGAAGTCGAGCACCGTCAGCGTCGCCCCCTCGACGGCCGCGCCACGGAGCCGCCGGAAGATCTGCGCGTTCTCCTCCGCGGAGAAGCGGTGGATGACGTGGTTGGCGAACACCGCGTCGTAGGCGCCCTCGGGGGTCGCGGTCGCCGTGTCCCCCACCTCGACGGCGGCCCGGTCGGCGACGCCCGCCGCTGCGACCGCCTCGGCCACACCGTCCTCGAATCCCGGGGCATAGACGAACGTCGTGTGCAGCTCGGGGTTGCGTGCCATGACGGCGAGGGCGAACTCGGCGGACAGACCACCGAAGTCGAGGGCCTTCGTCGCGCCGGCGAGGTCGACGAGCCGGCCGAACTCCTGCGCGTGCAGGCGGTTGTACGTCATGACGCCGGCCATGAACGTGCCCCACCGCGCGTCGTCCATCTGCAGGTCGCCGGGCTCGGTCGTGTCGACCGTGTGCGCGAACTGCAGCCAGTGCGGGTAGCTGATCTCGTCGAGGAACGTGAGGAACGGAGCGAGGTCGATCACCGCGTCATCCCCCGTGAGATAGGCGGAGGCGTCGGGCGCCAGGGCGTAGCGCCCCTCCGCCCGGACGAGGAGACCCTTCGCGGCGAGGGCGTCGGCGAGCAGCCGGGCGATACGCTCGCTCACCCCGCAGCGCTCGGCGATCGCCGTGGCGGTGTCCGCGCCCGCAGCGACGGCGGCGAACAGCCCGATACGGCTGGCCTGGAAGAGCTGCTTCGCGGCCATGTAGCCGGTGGCGATGTCGAGGATGCGGGCGGCGTCAGGAGTGGGGGTGTCGGTCATGGCGGATGCCTTTCGGTATGTCTACAAACGTGGGAAATAAAGGACAGGAGGACGCCGGGCGTCGGACCGGCGGGTCAGTCCGCGAGGAACCCGCGCACGGCGTCGCGGAACGCGGCGGTGTGCAGCGCCGCGAGATGATCGCCGGGGACGCGCCGCACGCGGACGTCCGGCAGCCGCGCGGCGAGCTCGTCGATGCCCGCGGCCATCGGGTCGTCCTCGCCGCCCAGGAGCAGCACCGGCACCGCCGGCGCTCCGGTCTCGGGGGCGAACGGCTCGGTCGCGAGCCCCTCGATGAGGTCGAGCAGATCGTCCGGTCGGTTGCCGGGCAGGCTCACCATGTGCACGACCATCCCGGTCAGCGGATCGACGGGAGCCGGTCCGCCGGCGATCGCGGCCCGCGCGGCGGAGAGGTCGACGAGCGCGAAGGGCTCCCCCGCGCTGAGGCCGCCGAGCACGAGACGCCGCACCGCGACACCGGGGTGCCGGGCGAGGTCCCATGCGAGCCGAGCACCGAGCGAGTAGCCGACGAGGTCGACCTCGTCCGGGCCGATCGCTTCGGCGAGCGCGTCGAGCACCGCGGAGGTCGGCACGACTCCGAGTCCGGGGGCGTCGCCGTGCGCCGGCAGATCGAGGACCCGGCGCGGCCGGTCGCCGAGCACCGCCGTCCACTCGCTGTCCGGCCAGTCCTGGGTGCCGCGCGAGGCGAGGCCGTGCAGGAACACCACGGGTCGTTCGGGGGGAAGGGTCATGACGGGCCGTCCTCTCGGGACCGGCCCCTCGCCCTCAGCGCAGCCGCGCGAGGAACCGGTCGATGTAGTTCTCGTAGTCGGCGATGCGGTCGCCGTCCGGGTACATGAGGTTGATGACCGTCGCGCCGACCGCCGCGGAGATGTACTCGTCCGCCAGCGGGCCGTAGTCCTGGTCGCGGATCGACCCCTCGTCGCGGGCCGCCTCCATGCGCGCGATGAGCGAGGCTCGCCAGGAGCCCAGGTGTCCGCGGTAGAGCTCGGCCAGCGACTCGTTCGCCATCGCGTACTCCCAGAGCGCCAGGAGCACCCGGCCCGCGGCGATCTGCTCCGGGTCGCGCGGCACGGTGGCCTGCAGGAAGCCGCGCAGCGCGTCGTCCGCCGCCACCGGTTCCTGCCCCGCGGCCTCCACGCCCTCGGACATCTGCTGCAGGATCGTCTCGAACGTCGCCGCGACGATGCTCTCCTTCCCGGGGAAGTAGTGCTTCAGCGCACCGTTCGCGAAGCCCGCCTCCGCGGCGATGCTGCGCATGGTCGCCGCCTCGAACCCACCCTTCAGGATGATGCTCTTGGCCACCTCGACGATGTCCCGTCGCCGCTGGTCGTGGTCGATGATCTTCGGCATGGCGTCCTTCCGGCCGAGTCCGGGGTGTGGCGTGTACCGGCCTGGAGCTACCGTACCGCCGCATCGGGCACCTCCCGCAGAGCGAGCCACTGCGCCCGGCGTTCCCGCTGGGACGCCGGGTCCGCGACCGGCGAGGCCAGCCGCAGCCGTTCGGCGTACGGGTGGCGTGGCGCACGGGTGACCTGCTCCCCGTCCCCGATCTCCACGATCTCCCCTCGGTACATCACGGCGACCCGGTGACAGACCCGCCGGACGACGCCGAGGTCGTGCGACACGAACAGGTAGGCCACGCCGGTGTCACGCTGCAGCTCGATGAAGAGGTCGAGGATGGTGGCCTGCGTGGTGAGATCGAGCGCGCTGACCGGCTCGTCGCACACGATCAGCCGCGGACCGCGGACCAGGGCGCGGGCGATCGCGATGCGCTGCCGCTGCCCGCCGGAGAACTCGCTCGGATACCGGTCCATGCTCGTGGAGGGCAGCCGCACGCGGTCGAGCATGTCGCGCACGCGCTTCTCGGCGGCCTTCGCCCCGATCCCCGTCGTCAGCAGCGGCTCGGCGAGGATATCGCCGATGGTCAGTGCCGGGTTGAGGGAGCCGTACGGGTCCTGGAACACGACCTGCACGTCGTCGGCGAGCGCCCGCCGGGCCCGGCGGCCGAGGTCTCCGATATCGCGACCGTCGAAGCGGATGCGGCCCGCCGTCACCGGGGCGAGGCCGAGGATGGCCTTGCCGAGGGTCGATTTGCCGGAGCCCGACTCGCCGACCAGGCCCAGGCATTCACCGGGGGCGATGTCGAGGGAGACGCCGTGCAGCGCGCGGAAGGCGTGCCGACCCCGGCCGTACTCGACCACGAGGTCGTCCACCTGCAGCAGCGGGTTCACCGGAGCGGTGTTCATGCGGGGACCTCCGTCCGCCGGCCGTCGAGCGCGGCACGACCCTCGGCTTCGTCGAGCGACGCGGCGATGAGCTCGCGCGTGTACTCCTGGGTGGGCGCGGCGAAGAGGTCGTCCACGGCCCCCGACTCCACGATGTCGCCGCCACGCATGACGATCACGCGGTCGCAGATGTCCGCGACGACGCCGAAGTTGTGCGTCACGATGAGCAGCGCCATGCCGTACTCGGCCTGCAGCTCCCGCAGCAGTTCGAGGACCTCGGCCTGGACGGTGACGTCGAGGGCGGTGGTGGGCTCGTCCGCGACGAGGAGCGACGGCCGACCGGCGATCGCGCCGGCGATGAGCACGCGCTGGGCCATGCCGCCGGACACCTGATGCGGGTAGCTGCGCATCACGCGATCGGGATCGGACAGCCCGACCCGCAGGAGCACCTCCCGCGCGCGCTGCCGGGCGGCGGCCTTCGCGAGCCCGTGCGTCCGGCGCAGCGGCTCGATGAGCTGATGCCCGATCGTGTAGGAGGGGTCGAGGTTGCTCATCGGCTCCTGCGGCACATAGCCGATGGTGCGTCCGAGCAGTGCCTGGCGCTCCTTCGGCGTCGCATGGGTGACCTCCGCGCCGCCGACCCAGATCGCGTCGGCGGTCGCCCGGCCGGTCGCGGGGAGCAGGTCGAGCACCGAGAACACGGTCTGCGACTTGCCCGACCCGGACTCGCCGACGATCCCGACGACCTCCCCTGGCGCGACGTCGAGCGTCACGCCGTGCACGACCTCGGTCTCCCCCGTCGGCGTCGCGTGGACGACGTGCAGGTTCTCGACGCGGAGGGCCGATGCCGGGGCCTCGTGGCGGACGCTGCCCGTGGCGGGAGCCGCGGCGACCTCGTCCGCGGTCTCGAGCACGCCGCGCCGCCGCCGTCGGGCCGCCCGCGGCGTGCGCACCTGCACGAGCTCGGCGAGCGTGGAACCCATGATCGCGAGGACGGCGATCGTGAGACCGAGCGCGGCGGAGGGCCACAGCAGCATGAGGGGGTAGGTGAGCATGAGCCGGAAGCCCTCGAGCATCATCGCGCCCCAGCTCGGCACGTTCGAGTCGCCGATGCCGAGGAACTGGAGCCCCGCCTGCATGCCCATCGCGATGCCCGCCGTGAGCGCGGTCTGGATGATGACCGGCGGGTAGACGGCCGTGATGACGTGGCGGAAGATGATGCGCGCGTCCGACAGCCCCGACACGCGGGCGGCGTCGATGTACGCCTCGCCGCGGACGGCGAGCGTCTGCGACCGCGCGATGCGGAAGTAGCCCGGCACCATGAAGACGCCGACGGTGACCATCAGCAGCTCGAAGTTGTTGCGGCTGCCGGCGGCGACCACGAGCAGGATGATCATCCCGGGGATCGACTGGAGGGCGTCGCTGATCCAGGTCGCGGCCCGGTCGAAGACGCCGCCGAAGTACCCGGCCGCGACACCCGACGGGACCCCGATGACGAGCGCCGTGACGATCGTGATGAGAGCGCCCCACAGCGTCGTCCTCGTCCCGTAGATGAGGCGGCTGAGGATGTCGCGCCCGGTGGAGTCGCCGCCGAGGAGGTGCTCCGGCGAGGGCGGGGCCTTGGCGGCAGCGAGGTCGACGAGGTTCGGGTCCATCGGCGCCAGCAGCGGCGCGAACACCCCGACGAGCACGATGAGCACGAAGATCGCGAGCGGGATGGAGCCGCCGGGGTGACGGAGGAAGCGTCGGAACAGGCTCGATCGGCGCTTCTGGGCGGCCCGGTCGAAGGCGACGCGGATGTCTGTCGTGGTCATGCGACGCGCACCTTCGGGTTGATCCAGCCGAGCACGAGGTCGAGCAGGAGGTTGATGAGGACGACGAAGACGATGGAGATCACCGTGATCCCGAGCAGCATGGGGATGTCGCCGTTCTGCGACGACTGGTTCGTGAGCTGCCCCAGACCGGGGAGGCTGAAGATCTGCTCCACCACGATGGCGCCGGAGAGCAGCCCCACGAACATCAGGGCGATCACCGTGAGCGCGGCGGGCGAGGCGTTGCGGAGGATGTGCAGGTTCACCCGGGCGGCGGACAGGCCACGGCTGCGGAGGGTGCGCACCCAGTCCTGGCGGCTCTGGGCGATCACGGCATTGCGCAGCTGTTCCGACACGGCGACGATGCCGCCCAGGGCGAGGGAGATCGCCGGGAGCGTGATCGAGCGCAGCCACCCTTCGACGGACTGGGTCGGCGGGACGTAGCCGACGGCGGGGAACCACTGGAGCTGCACGGCCAGCCACATCACCAGGACCAGGCTCACCCAGAACCCGGGGAGCGCGAAGAGGACGACGGAGATCCCCTTGATGATCCGGTCGAACCAGGTGCCGGGGCGGAGTCCGGTGATCATGCCGAACGCGACGCCGATGACCGCGGTGATGAGGGTCGCGAGGGTCACGACGGAGAGCGTGACGGGGACCTTGACCGCGAGCTGCGCGCCGACCGGCTGGAAGTTGCGCCACGAGACGCCGAAGTCGAGCAGCACGGCGTGCGAGAACCAGTCCCAGAACTGCACGATCAGGGGGCGGTCGAGACCGATCTTCGCCGCCAGCGCCTCCTGCTGCGCAGGACTCGCCGTGGTCCCGAGGAGCGAGGCGGTCGGATCGCTGATCGCGACGTGGGCGAGGAAGAACGTGCCGATCGAGACCGCGACGAGCAGGAGGATGCCGGACAGCACCCGCTTCGCCGTGAAGAGGAGCATGGGGGCCTCTCGAGGGTGAGGAGGAGGGGAAGGGGTGCCGGAGCGGCCGCGTGGCGACCGCCCCGGCGGGCGTTCAGCCCTGTGTGATGTACCGCAGCGTCGGGAACATCATCCCCACGACGGGCTGCAGCTGGATGCCGGGCGCCGTGTAGTAGATGTTGTTCGCCTGGTACCAGACCGACCACCAGGCCTGGTCGACGAGGGCCTCGTTGAGCTCCTTGATGGCGGCGGTCTGCGCGTCGCCGCGCTCCGTCTGCACCTTCTCGACGAGCGGGGCGATGACCTCGTTCTTCGCGTAGTCGGGCTCCGGGTTGAACCACTGCACGCTCGTCAGCTGCCGGGAGACGGTGGCCACGTCGTTGCCGTCCATCGCGAGGAAGGAGATGAACATCGGGTAGTTCGGTGCGTTGAGCTGGTAGTCCGGCATCTGCATGTTGTCCCAGGTGACGGTGATGCCGAGCTCGTTGAGGGCCTGCTCGGCCGACGGCTTCCACATCTCGAAGATCGGGGACATCGGCATCGAGATGTCGAAGCCGTCCGGGTAGCCGGCGTCGGCCAGAAGCTCCTTCGCCTTGTCCATGTCGAACGCGTAGGCATCGTTGAGCGCGGGGTCGTTGATGTCGCCGCCGTCCGGGAAGACCTGGTTGGTGGCCACGCCCGCACCGCTGCCGACCGCCGCGAGGACGGCCGCACCGTCGAACGCGTAGTTCAGCGCCTGGCGGACCTCGAGCTTGCCGAGGGGCTCGCTCTTCGCGCCGGTGTGGTCGGTGATGACGAGGCCTGCCCACCCGGAGACGCGCTGGGCGGTGTTCCAGCCCTGCTGCTCTGCCTGGTCGAGGTTGGCCACGTCGCCGTACTGCACATTGATCTGTCCGCTGAGCATCGCGTTGTGCCGGGCGGTCGCGTCGGTGATCGGGTAGATCGCGAGTTCGGCGAACGGGTACGTCTCCGCGTCCCAGTGGTCCTCGGTCTTGGTGAAGTGGTATTCGGCGCCCGCGACGCTGGTGTCGCTGTCGAGCACATAGGGGCCGGAGCCGACTGGGTCGCTGCCGAGCGTGCCTGCCTCGATGGAGGCCGGGGGCATGACGTAGCTGCGGCCGAGGCCCATCAGGTAGAGGATCGTGTCGTCGCGCTGCGTGAGGGCGATGCGGACGGTGTCGTCGTCGACCTTCTCGAAGCCCTTCGCGTTGACGTAGGCCTCACCGGACCGGGCGCCGGCCTTGAGGTACTCGAGGCTCGCGACGACGGCGTCGGCGTCGACCGGGGTGCCGTCGCTGAACACGGCGTCGGTGCGGATGTCGAGGTCGATGCTGAGGTCGTCATCGGCCACGGTCCACTTCGTCGCGAGCGACGGGATCGGGGTGCCGTCGGCGTCGAGGGCGATCAGGGCGTCGTACACCGCGGACAGGTAGGGGCCGTCGAAGCCGATGTCGGCGAGGGACGGATCCCAGGACGTGACATCGAGGAAGTTGCCGATGTTGAGGGCGTCGGGGCCTTCGGCGCCGCCGCCCTCGGACGGCGAGGGCGTTCCGCCGCCGCTGCAGCCGGCGAGCGCGAGGGTCGCGGCGACGGCGGCGGCGACCGCGAGGGGCATTCGTTTCATGGTTCCTTCTCTCGGGTGCAGGGGGTGGTGAAGAAGGTTCGAAGAGCCGCTGACCGGAGACCGGGACCGACGCCACTTCGATGTGTCGTGCTGGTTAGTCTACATGCGTGGAAAAAGAGCGCAAGCGTGTTTCCAGCCTCGGCCGCGCGGACCGATGCCTCAGCGCGCACCCGCCTTGCTCCCCCGCGCACATCCCTCCCCGTCCGTGCCCCGTCCCCGCGTCCCGCCCCCGCGTCGGGCCCCCGCCCGCCCGCGTCCCCGCGGGTGCCGGTGCGGGAACCGGGATCAATAACGCCCCTGCCCTCCCCGCGCGGCCCATTTCTGATCCCGCCACTGCGCCCACCCCTCCAGCCGGATCAGAAACGCCCCTCGGCGACGCCTTTTCGGCACCCTTTTCATCCCGCACCGGGGTGAGCGACGGCGCGAACGGGCCACGCCGCCGCTCCCGAGGGTCACCGCACCCGTTCCCGGGATCAAGAACGCACCGCCCACCCGGGCCGCAGGATCACTTCTGGTCCGGCGCGTGCGCGGGGCACTTCCGATCCAGCACGGAGGCAAGGAGCACTTCCGATCTGGCGCGGAGGCGAGGAGCAGTTCCGATCTGCTGCGAACACGAGGAGCACTTCTGATCCGGGGCTCCGGAGAGCGGTCCGGTCGCGCACGAGCGGCGCGCCCGGCGACGGACACACGGTCACCACGAGAAGCGGGATCAAAATCGGCCGCACACCCTGCCTACTCGGCGCGTTTCGAACTGGCGCGTGGAACGTCACGCCGTGCGGGATCAGGAACGTGCCCGTGGAGCGTGCGCGAGGTGCGGAACTGATCCCGCACGCGGAGTGGGACGCGGGGGCAGAGTGGGACGCGGGGCGAGCGAGTGCGGGATCAAAAACGGGCCTGCGGGGCGCGCGGGAGGTACGGAAGTGATCCCGGACACCGGCGGCCGGGGCCGCGGGCGGGGCGCGCGGGAGGTACGGGGGGAGGTACGGGGGTCACCAGGTGCCGTCGGGGCGGACGGCATGGTCGACGCGGCAGCCGGCGAGGGCGGCGCGGACCTCGGCTCCGTGGTCGCGGGCGAGGGCGAGGGCGGCGTGGTTCTCCTCGAGCTGCGCGACGCGGGAGGCACCGAAGAGCACGGTGGCCGTCGCGGGGTTCGCCAGACAGAAGGAGATGCCGAGGGCGGCCGGGGTCACGCCGAACTCCCCCGCGACCCGCGCGACCTCGGGGTACACGGCGAGGATCCGCTCGCGGATACCCCCGACATCGGCACCGATCTTGCGCTGAGGCATCCGTCCCGTGGCGAGGATTCCGCCCTCGAACACGTCCGAGGCCTGCAGCGCGAGGGTTCCGTCGGCGAACAGCGGGCCGTACGCGCCACCCTCCGCCATGGCCCGTCGGGCGATGCCGTACTTGAGCTGCGCGAACGTGGGGCCGATCAGCCCCTGCGCGTCCGCCTCGGCGAGCGCCGCCCTGGTGTCCGCGATCCGCCAGTTGTTGATCCCCCACGAGTCGACCAGGCCGTCCGCGAGGAGAGCGTTCACGTCGGCGACGAGTCGCGGCATGTCCGGGGCGTCGAGGTAGTCCCCCACCACGAGGGTGTCGAAGCGGTCGAGGCCGGCCCGCTCGAGCGACTCCTCGATCTGCCCACGGAAGCCCTGGTTCGGCCAGTCCCAGAGCCAGAGCTTTCCGCACAGCACGACGTCGGCACGGTCCACCCCGCTCGCGCGAAAGGCCTCCCCGAAGAGGATGTCGGTCCGGGAGTTCTCGGCGTGCGGTCCCATGTTGTAGTACGCGATGTCGAAGAATCCGGCGTCGAGCTCGACCGCCCGGTGGATGAGCTGCACGGCGTCGTCGAACTCCATGCGATCCCAGGTGTTCCACGATCCGAGGGCGAGCGGCGGCACCGTCGCGCCTCCCGGAGACAGCGGCTTGCGGGGGTATGTCGCATCGGGCATGAGGGCTCCTTCGCCGTCTCGGGGCACGGGGTTGTGTTTTTCTATGTTTGTAGAATATAACGGACTCATCCCGTCAGAACACCCGTCAGTGAGGACAACCATGACCGCTTCCCCGCGCCGTATCCTCGTCACCGGAGGAGCCTCCGGGCTCGGCCGCGGCATCGCCACCGCCTTCCGCGCCGCCGGGGATGATGTGTTCATCGGCGACGTGGACGAAGGCGCCGCGGCAGCCGTCGCCGCCGAGATCGGCGCCACCGCCCTCCCCCTCGACATCGGCGACGAAGCGTCGGTGCTGGCGGCGGCCGAACGGCTCCGCGAGGCCGGCGGACTCGACGTCCTCGTCAACAACGCCGGCGTCGTCGCCGGCGGGGGAACGCTCCAGGAGGTCGCGGTCGACGCGGTCGATGCGGCCCTGCGGGTCAACGTCCGCGGCACGTTCCTCATGCTGCGGGTCTTCGGCGGGCTGCTCGCCACGGCCGGCCACGGGGCCATCGTCAACATCTCCTCGATCGGCGCCCGGCAGCCCACTCCCGGCCTCGGGCACTACGAGGCCACGAAGGCCGCGGTCGACGCGCTCACCCGGACGGCGGCCATCGAGCTCGCCGGCTCCGGGGTGCGGGTCAACGCCGTCGCCCCCGGCCCCGTGCTCACGCCCCTGACCGCCGGATTCGCCTCGGACCCCGATGCCCGCGCCGCGTGGGAGTCGCGCATCCCGCTCGGCACCATCGCCGAGGTCGACCAGGTCACCCCGCTCGTGCTGTTCCTCGCGAGCGAGGCCGCCAGCCACATCACCGGGGTCTCGGTCCCCGTCGACGGCGGCCAGCTCCTCGTCTGATCCCGCCCCCTCCGTGGGGATCGATTCCGCCCCTTCCGAGCACCGCGGAGGACCGTCTTCGATCCCGCCACCCGCCCCGCGACTGGAGAACCATGACCCTCCCCACCACCACCCGCGCCGCGGTGCTCACCGCGCACGGCGAGCCGCTCACGCTGCAGGACCTCCCGCTGCCCGCCGAGATCGAACCCGGCGCCGCCCTCGTCCGCATCGCCTGCACCACGCTGTGCGGCACGGACATCGAGATCTGGGAGGGGAAGATGTCGTTCCCCGGCATGCTGCCCATGGTCCTCGGCCACGAGATGGTCGGTGAGATCGTGGCCACCGGACCCGACACCCGCGACGCGCTCGGCCGCCCGCTCTCCCCTGGCGACCGGATCGGCTGGTCGGAGTCCACCTGCGGCGAGTGCCACGGGTGCGTCGTGCTGCGGGAACCGGTCGCCTGCTCCCGCCGCGGCTACGGCTTCCTCCAGCGCGCCGACGTGCCGCCGTTCGCGACGGCCGGGCTCTCCGAGTACGCGTACGTGACCCCGGGTGCCGCCAAGCTCCTGCTCCCGGCGGCGGTGAAGGACACCTGGGCCTCCATGGCGGGCTGCGCCGCGAAGACCGTCCTCCGCGCGTTCGAGCGGGCCGGCCGCATCCGCCCCGGCTCCCGCGTGGTGGTGCAGGGCTCCGGCGCCCTCGGCATCTTCGCCACGGCAGTCGCGAAGATCGCGGGTGCCGGGCAGGTCATCACCGTCGGCGCTCCCGCGGCCCGTCTGGAGCTCGCCGCCCGCTTCGGCGCCGACGCCGTCGTGGACTTCCGCGACGGACCCGTCGTCGACCAGGTCCTGGCGCTGACCGGAGACCAGGGGGCGGACCACGTGTTCGACTTCGCGGGCGCCCCGAGCGTCGGGCCGGACGCGGTCGGCATGGCCGCCCAGCGCGGCACCGTCGCGATCGTCGGCTCGACCGGCCCCGCCGGAGACGGCTTCGCCCTCAGCACGATCATGGGCAAGGAGCTCACGGTGGTCGGCTCGCTCAACGGCGACATCTCCGACTACGCCCGCGCGATCGACTTCTTCACGGCCTTCGCCGACCGCTTCCCGTGGGACGACCTGTTCAGCGCCCCGGTCGGACTCGCCGACGCCTCCGCGAAGATCGCCCACATGCACCACCTCGATGAGGTCAAGGCCGTCATCGACCCGAGCCTCTGAGGAGCATCATGACCACTCCCCTCCCCCTTCGCGAGATCGGCCGCAGCGGCCTGCATGCCTCCCTGTTCTCGCTGGGCTCGTGGCACACCTACGACCGCATGGACTTCGCCGACGCGGTCGCACTCCTGCGCGAGGCCACCGACCGTGGCGTGAACCTCTTCGATGTGGGCGTGTACTCCGCACCCGGCGCCCCGCCCGTCTTCACCGACGTGATCTTCTCGGCGATGGTGCGTGCGGCGGAGCTGCGCCGAGAGGAGTGGCTGCTGTCGTCGAAGCTCTGGCTGGAGGCCTTCGGCGCCGACGGCTTCCGCCCGCAGCTCGAGAACGCCCTGATGCGGGTGGGCACCGAGCACGCCGATCTCGTGATCCTCGGCGACCTGCGCCGCGACGACCTCGAGCTGCGCGACCTCGTGCTCGACCTCGCCGCCCTCACCGACGCCGGCCTCATCCGCGCGTGGGGCGTGAACAACTGGTCGGCGGGGAGCATCCAGGCCCTGATCGACCTCGCCGCCGCGGAAGGCGTGCCCGGCCCGCAGATCGCGCAGCTCAAGTACAGCGTCTCGCGGCGGGCGATCCCGGACGGCGAGCCGTTCGCGCGCCTGTGGGAGCAGGGCCTCACGCTCCAGGCCTCGGACTGCCTGGAGGGCGGGATCCTCGCCGGGACGGTGAACGGCGACCGGCAGATCGGGCGCGACCCGGGCGGCATCCGCGAACGGATCATCGCCGACGTCCCTGCGTTCACCGCGGTCGCGGAGGACCTCGGCGTGACCCCGGCCCAGCTCGGCATCGCCTTCACCCTCACCCACCCCGCCCTGACGACGACCCTGTTCGGCGCCTCCCGCGTCGCGCAGCTGCGGGCGAACCTCGATGCGGCCGCCCTCGTCGACCGCATCGGCGCCGCCGAGCTGCGCCGTCTCGTCGAGCCCTTCTGGGCCGACCGCGGGGTCGTCGACCCCGAAGGCCCCTGACGCCGTCCCACCCGAGGAGAACCATGACCATTCCTGTCCCCTTCGATCCCGACGTGCAGGCCGTGCTCGACGAGATCGCGAAGAACCCGCAGCCCGCCCTCACCCGTGAGACGCTGCCGCGCGACGGCGTCGACCGGATGTTCCCGGACAACGACACCGTGATCGCCGGCCGGGACATCACCTGGGAGGACCGCGTCATCCCCGGCCCGCCCGGAGCCCCGGACATCGAGGTCACGATCTTCCGCCCCGCGGGGTCTGAGACCTCGACGCTCCCTGGCTTCGTGAACATCCACGGCGGCGGCATGATCGTCGGTCACCGCTCGTGGGAGACGGCGCGAGTCGTCGACATCGTCGCGGAGCACGGCGTCGTGGCCGTGAACGTCGAGTACCGCCTCGCGCCGGAGGACCCGTACCCCGCGGGCGTGGAGGACTGCTACGCGGCCTTCATATGGACGCACGCCCACGCCGCGGAGTTCGGGATCGACCCCGCGCGCATCATCGTGGGCGGAGGAAGCGCGGGCGGCGGTCTCACCGCGGCCGTGGCCCTGCTGGCGCGCGATCGGCGGGGCCCCGTCATGGCCGGACAACTGCTGCTGTGCCCCATGATCGACAACACCAACACCACGGTCGCCAGTCGGCAGTACGACGGCATCGGCACCTGGCAGCGCGACATGAACCTCCTCGCCTGGTCGTGCGTCCTCGGCGAGGAGCTCGCGTTCAGCACCGAGGCCCCGGCCTACGCCGCGCCGAGCCGCGCGACGGACGTCTCCGGCCTCCCGCCCGCCTACATCGAGGTCGGCGAGGCGGAGATGTTCCGCGACGAGGACACCGCGTACGCCCTCCGCATCTGGGAGACCGGCGGACAGGCCGAACTGCACGTGTGGGGCGGCGGCGCCCACGGCTTCGACATGTACATGCCGGAGGCCGAGATCACCCGTGCCGCCCTCGCCGCGCGCGCCTCCTGGCTGCGACGGATCTGGCGGGCCGCCGCATGAGCACGCCGGAGCCGGTGCCCTACGACCCGGATCTCGTCGCCGGGCTCGACGCCTTCGTCGACCTCGTCGAGGTCATCCCGCTGCGCGCGGACACGATCCACGCCAACCGCGACCACTTCGCCACGATCATCCCGCCGATGGCCGTGCAGGCGGAGGGTCGCGCCGTGACCTGGGAGGACCGGGTCATCCCCGGCCCCGTCGGGGCTCCGGACCTCGAGATCACCGTCGTGCGCCCGGCGCAGGCGCCCACGGACCCGGCACCGGCGGTGCTGTCGATCCACGGCGGCGGCATGGTGCTCGGCACGCGCTTCTTCGGCACCGCCGAGCTCATCGACCTCGCCGAGCGGCACGGCGTCGTCGGCGTCGCGGTCGAGTACCGCCTCGCCCCCGAGCACCCCGGACCGGCGCAGGCGGAGGACTGCTACGCGGCCCTGGAGTGGATGGTCGCCCACGCCGACGAGCTCGGCATCGACACCTCCCGCATCATCGCCTCCGGGCAGAGCGCCGGCGGCGGGCTCTCGGCGGCGGTCGCGCTGCTCTCCCGCGACCGCGGCGGGCCCCGGCTGGCCGGGCAGCTCCTCGGCTGCCCGATGCTCGACGACCGCAACGAGACCCCGTCGAGTCGCCAGTACGACGGCTTCGGCGCCTGGGACCGGAACAACAACGACACCGCGTGGGACGCGATCGCCGGAGTCGACCGGTTCACCGATCGCGTGTCGCCGTACACGGCACCGGCCCGGGCCACGGATCTGTCGGGACTCGCTCCGGCGTTCATCGAGGTGGGCGCCGCGGAGACCTTCCGCGATGAGGCCGTCGCCTACGCGTCGCGGATCTGGGCCACGGGCGGGCAGGCCGAACTGCATGTCTGGGCGGGCGGCTACCACGGCTTCTCCGGGTTCTCCCCCGATGCCGAGGTCTCCCTGGCCGCGGTGGCCGCGCGGGAGAGCTGGCTGCGCCGCGTGCTGCGCCTGGGCGGATGAGTCTCCCGGCGCGCGGTGAGCCCGCGCGGATGGGCACGCTGCGGGCGATGCTGGTGCTCGGCATGCTGGAAGCCTTCGGTCCGCTGTCGATGGACCTCTACCTCCCGCAGCTTCCCCAGCTCGCGGCGTCGCTCGGCACGACCGAGGCCCTGGCGCAGGTGACGATGTCGGCGTGCATGATCGGCCTCGGCCTGGGGCAGCTCGTGGCCGGTCCCCTCAGCGACCGGCTGGGCAGGCGGCTGCCACTGCTGGTCGGGGTCGCGGCGTTCGCGGTGCTCTCCGCGGTGTGCGCCGTCGCCCCGACCATCGAGGTGCTGCTCGTCGCCCGCTTCCTGCAGGGGCTGGCGGGGTCGGCGGGCATCGTGATCTGCCTGGCGATCGCCCGCGACCAGTTCGAGGGGGTCGAGCTCTCCCGCATGCTCTCGCTGCTGTTCCTCGTCTCGGGCACCGCGCCGATCATCGCGCCGGTGGTGGGCGGTCAGCTCGCCCGCATCATGGACTGGCGCGGCATCTTCGGGGTGCTGGCCGGGATCGGCGTCATCCTGCTGCTCGTGGTCGTCTTCCTCCTGCCGGAGACGCTGCGACCGGAGGCGCGCCACGGCGGAGGCCTCGGCGTGCTGCGTTCCCATGCCGGCGCCGTGCTGGGCGACCGGCTCTTCGCCGCGGTGCTGTGCGCCTCCGCCGGTGCGGGCGTGGCGTTCTTCACCTACCTCTCGATGTCGTCGTTCGTCCTGCAGGACGAGTTCGGCCTCAGCCCGCAGAGCTTCAGCCTCGCCTTCGCCGCCGGCGCCCTCGCGAGCATCGTCGGCAGTCAGTCGAGCCGCCTGGTCGTGCGCCGCTTCGGCCCCCTCCGCGTCTACCTCGGCGGGGTCACGGCGACGCTCGTCGCGACCGCGACCTTCCTCGTCCTGGCACTCAGCGGGACGGGGGTGGCGGGCGTGGTGACGGCACTCGTCGGGTTCATGCTGTGCGCGGGCCTCGGCGGCCCGAACGGCCAGACACTCGCCCTCGCGCATCACGGCGCCAGGGCGGGGACGGCGTCCGCCCTGCTCGGCATGTCGTCGTTCCTGTTCGGCCCCGTGCTCGCCCCGGTCGCCGCCGGGATCGGGGGTACGAACGCGGTCACGATGGCAGTCACCATGACCCTCGCCGCCGCCGTCGCGGCGATCGCCGCCTGGGCCTTCGTCCGCCCCGCCGCGCGGGAGTGAGGTCGGGCGTCGCACCGCACGGTCAGCCCGCGATGCTCATCGCGACGACCCCGACCGCCATCGCCCAGGACTCCACCGCGAGCAGCCGGGCGGTGCGCCCCCGATGCCCCGTCGGACGCAAGGCCGCGGCGAGCGTCCACCCGACGACGGCGAGGGTGCCGAGCACGATGAGCGCACCGAGCGCACCACCGAGGCTGTGTCCCGCGTGTCCCGCCGACGCCACGCCCTGACCGCCCGATCCGGCGGCACCGTGGAAGGCGTAGACCGCCATCACGAGCGCACCGAGTGCGCGGTGGCAGCAGCTGGCCGCCGATGCCGCCCCGCGGACGCCCATCGTGCCGATCATCCCGGACACGAGCGTCAGGGCACCGAGCAGCAGCGCACCCAGCGCTCCCGTGCCACCGGTCGCCATCAGCAGCATCCCCGCCGCCATCACCACCGCGGCCTGTCGCCCCTGCCACGGCACAGCGCGCCGCGCGGCGAGGCACGCGCCGGCCGACACGAGCGCCGCCGCCGCCATCAGCCACGATGCTGCCGGGAGCAGAAAGTCCACAGCCGAAGTATATTGATCGATCGCTCAAAAAAGCGAGACCCGTCGCGATGCGACACAATGAGCACGTGCCCCGCATCGTCGACCATGATGAGCGTCGCCGTCAGATCGCCGACGCGCTGCTCATCGTCGCCGCCAGGGACGGTCATGAGAGCGTGTCCTCGCGGGCGGTCGCGAAGGAGCTCGGCGTCGCGACCGGCTCCCTATGGCACTATTTCGACGGCTTCGACGACGTCGTCCGCGCCGCGGCGGCCGAGGTCACCCGCCGCACCGACGAGCGCATCGCCGCCGCGACGGACGGGCTCCGCGGCCTCGCCCGCCTGCGGGCCCTGATGGGCGAGGTGCTCCCCGTCGACGAGCGCACCCGCACCGAGGCACATGTGGTCGTCGGCTTCTGGGGGCGCCTGGCCACCCTCGCCCCGACTCCTGACGCCGGAGCGCCGACCCTCGCGACGTGGCAGGACAGCATCCGGGAGGCCCTGGACGAGGCGACGACCGACGGCGAGCTGCGCCCCGACACCCCCACCGGCGACCTCCTCGCGCTCCTGCGCTCGATCACCTACGGCCAGCAGGTCGTCGAGGTCACCGAGCCGCAGACGCCGGCGGCGCACTTCGCGGTCCTCGACAGTATCCTCGCCCCCTGGCGACGCTGACCTCGACGTCGCCCACACGCCGCGGTTGTGCACCCATGCATGCCGTCGTATCATCGTGCCAACCCGTTTCTTGAGCGTTCGCTCGAAAATAGTGAGGTCAACGATGTCCCCGCACTCCCCCCAACCCGTCTCCCTCGAGCCCATCGCCGCTCCGCATCCGCTCGATCCGCTCACCGGCGCCGAGATCGCCGCCGCCCGCGCGGTGCTCGACGCCGCCGGTCTGCTGACGGCGACCACCCGCGTGCCGATGCTGCTCCCCGACGAAGCCACGAAGGAGGAGCTCGCGGCCTGGCGCCCCGGCTCCCCCATCGACCGCCGGGTCGATGTGACGCTGCTCGACACGGCCACCGGCGTCGCGACCGAGGTGATCGTCTCGATCACCCGCGGCGAGGTCGTTCGCAAGGAGCGGGTGCCCAACGACGCCCCGCCCTACGGCCAGCCGCAGTACCTCTTCGAGGAGTACGAGCGGGCCGAGGCCATCGCCAAGGCATCGCCCGAGTGGCAGGCCGCCATGCGCCGCCGCGGCCTGGCGGACCACATGGCCCTCGCCTTCTGCTCCCCCCTGGCCCCGGGTTACACGGGTCGGGCCGACGAGGTGGGCCGCCGCGTGATCCGGTCCCTCACCTTCCTCCGGTACGACGAGCAGGACTCGCCGTGGGCGCACCCCGTCGAGGGGCTGATCGTGCACATCGACCTCACCACGGACAGCGTGATCCGCGTCGAGGACGAGGGCGACGTGCCGGTCCCGGCCGGACACGGCAACTACTACCCGGAGGTGCAGGGCGCGGCACGGACGACGCTGAAGCCCATCGAGATCACCCAGCCGGAGGGGCCGAGCTTCGGCGTCTCCGGATCGCTCGTCGAGTGGGAGGGCTGGTCGATGCGCGTGGGCTTCAACGCCCGCGAAGGCCTCGTGCTGCACGACGTGTCGTTCCAGGGGCGCTCCGTTCTGCACCGGGCGAGCGTGCCGGAGATGGTCGTGCCCTACGGCGACACCGCCCCCGGGCGCTTCTGGATCAGCTACTTCGACGCGGGCGAGTATCTCCTCGGCAAGAACGCCAACCACCTGGAACTCGGCTGCGACTGCCTCGGCGTGATCCGGTACCTCGACGGCTACGTCGCCGACGACCACGGCCACCCGGTGCGCATCCCCAACGTGATCTGCATGCACGAGGAGGACTACGGCATCCTCTGGAAGCACACCGACCTCTCCGGGCGCTCCGACGTGCGGCGCTCGCGGCGCTTCGTCGTCTCGTACTTCTCCACCATCGGCAACTACGACTACGGCTTCTACTGGAACTTCGGTCTGGACGGCTCGATCGAGGTCGTCGCCAAGGCCACGGGCATCGTGTTCGCCGGTGCCGGAGAGCCGGGCGTCCGCCAGAAGCACGCCACCGAACTCGCCCCCGGCGTCTTCGCCCCGGTCCACCAGCACCTGTTCTGCGCGCGCCTCGACGTGGCCATCGACGGCCAGGACAACCGCCTCGTGGAGGTCGACGCGCAGCGGGTGCCGATGGGGCCGGACAACCCGTTCGGCAACGCGTTCACCTGGTCGGAGACGGTGCTGGAGACCGAGCACGCCGCCCAGCGCGAGGCCGACACCTCCGCCGCCCGGGTGTGGGAGGTGCAGAGCGCCTCGCGGACGAACCACGTCGGTCGCCCGACCGCCTATCACCTGGTGCCGGAGCCGACCGCGCTCCTGATGGCCGACCCCGCGTCCTCCGTCGCGGCCCGTGCGGCCTTCGCCACCAAGCACCTCTGGGCGACCCGGTACGAGCACGGCCAGATCTGGCCGGCCGGGCGCTACCCCAACGCGCACCAGGGCGGCGCCGGCCTCCCGGAGTACACCGCCGACGACCGCCGGATCGACGGCGAGGACATGGTGCTGTGGCACACCTTCGGGCTCACGCACTTCCCCCGCCCGGAGGACTGGCCGATCATGCCCGTGGACTACGCGGGATTCTGGTTCAAGCCCTACGGCTTCCTCGACCAGAACCCGGCCATGGACGTGCCGGAGTCCTCCCAGGCGCACGGCGGCGCGGCGGCGACGGCCTCCTGCTGCGGCGGCGACTCCTGCGCCTGCGGCCACTGAGCACCCCGGGGCCGCTCCGCCTGGCGATCAGTAGCGGGCGGAGAAGGCCCCGTCGGCCTGGAGGAGCTGCCCGGAGATCCAGCGCCCCTCGTCCGAGACGAGGAACGAGACGACGGCGGCGATGTCGCCCGGAGTGCCGAGGCGCCCGAGCGGTGTCATCCCAGCGAGGCCGGCGCGCGTCTCGTCGTCCATCCATCCGGTGTCGATGGGGCCGGGGTTCAGGACGTTGGCGGAGATGCCGCGCGGACCGAGCTCGCGTGCGGCGGAGATGACCAGCCGGTCGAGCGCGCCCTTGGACGCCCCGTACGGCAGGTTCCCGGTGACATGATCGCTCGTGAGCGCCACGATGGCACCGCCGCCCTCGGCCTGCCGGGCGAAGGCCGCGATGAGGAGCAGGCTCGCCCGCGCGTTCACGGCGACGTGCCGGTCGAAGCTCTCCGCCGTGGTGTCGAGGATTCCGGACTCGACGTCGTGCGCGTGGCTGAGGACGAGCGCGGAGATCGGGCCGTGCGCTTCCGCGACCTCGGCGATCAGACGCTCCGGCCCGTCCGCGGTGGAGAGGTCGGCGGGGTGATCGGCATCGTCGAGGTCGCTGGTGACGACGGTCCAGCCGTCGGCACGGAGCCGCGGGACGATGCCGGCGGCGATGCTGTTGGCGCGCGCGGCGCCGGTGACGAGAGCGAGGGGCATGCCCTCACGCTAGCGGGCAGCCCGTCGCGGGTGCGAAAAGGTGCCCCGATGGCTCCCGTCCGAAGGCTTCCGCATCCCCCACCCCGGGGAGAGCGACGCCCGACTCAGGCGAGGGCGGCGATCGCGTCGCGGAGGATGCCGTCGGCGTCCGCGAGTGCGGCCGCGGCGGTCTCGGCGGACGCTCCGGTCGCGAGCAGGAGCAGAGCGAGCTTGACGGAACCGTCCGCGGCCTCCAGCGCGGCGGACGCGGCGTCGACGTCGACGCCCGCGAGCTGCGACACCGTGCGGATCGAGCGGGCGTGCAGCTTCTCGTTCGTCGCCAGCAGGTCGACCATGACCCCGCGGTACGTCTTGCCGAGCTTGATCATCGAGAGCGTCGTCAGCATGTTCACGACGAGCTTCTGCGCCGTGCCGGACTTCAGCCGCGTGGAGCCCGAGATGAACTCCGGCCCCGTGACGACCTCGATCGCGATCTCGGCCTCCGCGCCGATCGCCGACCCCGCGTTCGAGGCGATCGCCACCGTGAGCGCGCCGAGGCCGCGGGCGTACCTCAGCCCGCCGATGACATAGGGCGTGCGGCCGGATGCCGAGATCCCCACCACCGTGTCCAGGTCGGTGAGGTCCAGGTCGCGCAGAGCGAGGGCCGCGGCCTCGTCGTCGTCCTCCGCGTTCTCCACCGCCGAGCGGATGGCCGTCTCCCCGCCCGCGATGAGCCCCACGACCATCGACGGGTCGGTGCCGAAGGTGGGCGGGCACTCGCTCGCGTCCAGCACCCCGATGCGTCCGGCCGTGCCCGCGCCGATGTAGATGAGGCGACCGCCGCGCCGGAACCGCTCCGTGATGCCGTCCACCGCCGCCGCGATCTCCGCCGTGCGACCGGCCACGGCCTCGGGCACGCGCCGGTCCTCGGCGTTCATGCGCTCGACGAGCTCGGTCGTGCTCAGCAGGTCGAGGTCGCCGCGCTCGGTGGTGGAGGCCTCGGTGTCCAGGCCCGCGAGCTCGGCGAGGAGGGTGGTCAGACGGGAGTCATTCGGCACGGTGCACGAACCTTTCATGGGGGAGATCGAGGCGACGGGTCAGCAGCAGGGCCCCGTCCATGGCGCCGCCTCGCGCGGGGACGACGCGGTGGCCGCTCGCCTCCAGGGCACGGGTCAGGGCGGCGCGGAAGCCGTCGTGGTCGGTGAGGCCGCCGTGCAGCGCGACGTCCTCGGTCGCCCCGGCGGCCGCAGCGGTCGTCGCCGCGAGGAGCCGGACGGCCTCGTCGACGATC
>NZ_SSDN01000033.1:0-43976 GCF_004794355.1 Microbacterium sp. K36
CACCCACTCGTTGACCGTGAGCTCGGCCCCGCGGAACTGCTCCGTGATCGTTCCCCGCCGGGTGAACCCGCCGTGACGACACACGGCGTTCGACGCGGGGTTGTCGGCCCCGGGGAACGCGAGCAGGAGCCGCCCGTCCTCCGCTCGGCCACGCAGCACGTCAACGAGCAGAGCGAGAGCGCGGGCCGCCACCCGCCGGCCCTGCGCGGCGGGCAGCACGAACCAACCGGTCTCCCACGCCGGCTCGTCCTGCCACGCGATCCGCCACGCGCCGATCGAGCCGAGAGGCTGCCCCTCGTCGTCGACGATCGCGAACATCAGGGCCTCGCCCTCGGCGACGAGGCGCAGGTATCTCTCGTGTCGCGACTGCACCTCCGCCGCGCTCTCCGGCCCATTGAGGTGCGCCGTCATCTCCGGGGTGTTCGCCGCCCGCAGGAGAGGGAGATCGTCGGCCGACCAGGGTCGGAGGCTCAGTGTGTCCACGCTCGGAGCCTTGCACGCCCCACCGACACCGGAGACGACGATGCGCCCGCCGCGGACGGATCCACGGCGGGCGCATCGGTCGGGGTCAGTGGCCGCCGAGGTCCTTGACCAGCTCGGCCTCGTCCTCCTTGGACAGCGAGGTCTGCACGACGGTGCCGTTGTACGGGGCCAGCGCCTCGGCGAACTTGTCCTCGGTGAGCTTGAGCGCGTAGATGACGACGGCGGACTTGCCGGCCGTCACGGTGGCCTTCACGCGGTCGCGGAACTCGGCGTCGATACCCGTCTTGTCGAGACCGGAGAACAGGGCCCCGAGGAGGCCGCCGAACACCAGGCCGGCGACCGGGATGAAGAACAGGATGCCGATCAGCGCACCGAACAGAGCACCGGAGGCGACGCCGAGGCCGATCCTGCTCCCGGCGCCCGGGTACTCCACCTTCGTCTTGCCCTCGCCGTCGACCTTCACGAGCGCGAGACCGGCGAGCTCGACGACGAGGTCGTCCTGCAGTGCCTGGACGCGGTTGTAGGCGCCTTCCGCGTCGCTCTCGGTGTCATAGGAGATGACGATCAGTTCAGCCATGGTTTCCTGCTTTCGTTGCGATCGGAGATGCTCTCCACGCGCGCAGAGGCACCGGTCTTCGCCACCGACCCTAGGCGCGCCCCCGCGCACAGGACAGAGCCGCCGTCGATGTTCACCCTGGTGACTCCGCAGCGGCGATGTCCGTGGCCACGCCTACCGTCGCTGTCGTGCCCGAGTCCGTGCAGCAGTGGTGGGCGAGACGCCAGTTCTCGCGCGGACTCGACGTGCCCTACGCGGTCGGCACCTACCGGGCGGCGTGGGCGGCCTACCCCGAGCTCATCCGCCAGTACCACCCGGAGCTCAACCACGGCATCGCGCTCTCGCAGATCCCGTTGGGGGCCGATGTGCTGCTCTGCTGGGAGTGTGCCGTCGGCCACCTGTTCGCGGCGACGCCGACCGAGCAGCGCGAACGCCCGGGGCGGGTGCGACGGCGCTCGTCCTGGTGCCCCGAATGCACGGCGCTGGCGCGTCCGCAGCCCGTGATCCTCGGAGAAGCGCGGGCACTCCCCGCACGCCCGAAGAGACAGGCGCCAGCGCTGTGCACGAAGACTCCCGCGCTGCCGACGGGCACCGCGTTCCTGAGCGCGTGCGCTCCGAAACCGGCCTCGGCGGCGGAGGGGAAGCTGCGGCAGGCGCTGGCGGCGCGACTGGTTTTCCCCGACGGCGTCAACGCGATCAAGGTCGCGCGGCCGTTCTTCCGGCACACCGAGGTCTGGCCCGACATCCTGCTCCCGGAACTGCGGATCGCGATCGAGTACGACACGGTCGGCCGACACGGGCTGGAGCACGTCGGGAAGAGGGAGGAGGCCGATCGCCGGAAGGATCGCGCGGTGCGGGGCGCCGGCTGGGAGGTCGTGCGGGTGCGGATGGGGAAGCTGGAGCCCCTCGGACCCTTCGACCTCCCGCTCACCTCCCTCGGCGCGAGCGGCATCGCCCGGCTGATCGACCGGCTCCGCGACATCCGTGGCGCCCTCCTGGTCGACGCCTACCTGCGCTGACGTGCGGTGCCTCACCCAGTTAGATACTCGAAGAGGGAGCGATCTAACCGTTCCCCCCGTCAAGCGCAACCCCCGTGCGCGATGACGTGCAGAGGCGCGATGATGCCCTCATGAAACTCGTCTCCTACGCCGGCCAGCAGCTTCTCACCTCTGACGACGTCGCGGAGACCCTGCTCACCCTGGCCGCCGCCATCGCCAGGGAGGGCGAGTCCGAAGCGGTCGAGATCCCGATCCTCCTGGAGGGCGAGAAGGACTGGGCCGACCTCCTCGTCGGCGTCGGCAACGACGTGCTCGTCAGCCCTCACCACACCGTGGACGCCGACCCGGACTTCTCCTCCGAGGTCGACGAGCTGCGGTCCCACCGCCTGTTCCCCAAGCCGCCGAGCGAGACGTCATCGCCGGGCGACATCGAGGTCCCGGCGCTTTCCGACTTCGACATGGGTCACGGCCTCTGACGGCGTGACCGCCCGCTCCCGGGGAGCACATTCGCGCACACCGTCGCGGAGGGCGACCTCGCGGTCGGCATCCGCGATCACCGCCGCGTCGTGCGTGACGCAGAGGACGATCGTCCCGCGATCCGACTCCTCGCGGAGCACGGCCCGGATGCGCCGCACCGACTCGGCATCGAGGGCCGTCGTCGGCTCGTCCACGAGCAGGATTCCGGCCTCCGCGGCCAGGCCCTGAGCCAGGAGGACCCGCTGCTGCTGGCCACCGGAGAGCGCCGCGAAGGGCCGCCGCTGCAGCCCCGACACGGCGGTGCGCTCCATCGCCGCCGCCACGGCGGCGCGAGCCCGCCGATCCTGTCGCCGGAAGGTGCCGAGCCGCCCCCAGGTTCCGACGGCAACGACATCCCGAACCGTGAGCGGAAGGCCGGGAGACACCACGGCACGCTGCGGCACGAAGGCGATCGCACCGGACACGCTCCGCCGCCCCCGGATCGGTGAGCGCACCCCGGCGACCACCTCCACCAGCGTCGACTTCCCCGCGCCGTTCGGACCCGTGACGACGACGAACTCGCCCGCCTCGACCGCCAGGGTGAGGCCGCGCAGCACATCGCGATCCCCGATCCGGACGGCGACGTCGTCGAGTCGGAGAGAGGGGCCGGGGGTCACGGTCTCGATCGTCATGTCTCCAGTTTATGAATTTGATAATCATTCTCAACTAAGAATAGGCTCGCGTTCCGTGACCCTCTCGCTCGCCGCCCTGCTCGCCCCGTTCACGCTCGAGTTCTTCCAGCGCGGGCTCCTCGGCGGCGCGCTCGTCGCCGTCCTCTGCGGGGTCGTCGGGACCTGGGTCGTCGTCCGCGGAATGGCATTCCTCGGCGAGGCGCTGGCTCACGGGATGCTGCCCGGCGTCGCCCTCGCCACGGTGCTCGGCATGCCCGTCCTCGCGGGCGGGGCACTCAGCGCCGTCGCCATGAGCATCGGCATCGGCGCCCTGCAGCGGCGCGCCCGCCTCTCCTATGACACGAGCATCGGCCTGCTCTTCGTCTCGATGCTGGCGCTGGGGGTGCTGATCATCTCCCACTCCGGGAGCTTCGCCACGGACGCGACCGCGATCCTGTTCGGCGACATCCTCGCGATCACCCCCGCCGATCTCCTCCTGCTCGCCGCGGCCGCGGTCCTGGGAGTGGCGGCCGCCGTCCTCTGCCATCGGCCGTTCGTCGCGCTCGCCCTCGACGCCCGGATCGCGACGGTGCTCCGACTCCACCCGCGGTGGGCCCAGGCGGCCCTCGTCGGACTCGTGACGCTCGCGGTGGTGGCGTCCTATCAGGCGGTCGGTTCGCTGCTCGTCGTCGGGCTGCTGCTCGCGCCGGCGGTCGCCGCCGGACAGTGGACCACGCGGCTGCCGACGCGCATGGTCCTGGCCGCCGCCTTCGGGGTCGCCGCGGTCGTGGTCGGACTGCTCACGTCCTGGTTCGCGGCCACCGCGGCCGGGGCCTCGGTGGCCGCAGCCGCGATCGGCCTCGCCGCGCTGTCCTGGGCGGCGCGGAGCGCCGTGACTGTCCGACGATCCTCCGCGCTCCGCACCGCGCGCACCTCCCTCTCCTGAGCCCCGAAAGGACCTCATGCCCTCCCGTCTCCTGTCTCTCGCAGCCGCCGTCGCCCTGACGTTCGGCCTCGCATCCTGCGCCGGATCCTCGATGCCGAGCCCGACCGCCCCCTCCTCCTCCGCAGACGGACATGGCGCGATCGCCGGAGCCGAGGAGGTGGCCGAGCCGCAGCTCGGCCTCACGACCATCGACCACGAGGGCCAAGTGACCCACCTCGACCTCCTCGACGAGAGCGTCACCGCGCTCGGCACGATCGCGGCTCCCGCAGCGATGACGACCGACGGCCGGTACCTCTTCGCCGACACCGGCGACGGCGTCGAGGTGGTCGACAGCGGCGTCTGGACGTGGGATCACGTCGACCACTTCCACTACTACCGCGCCGAACCCGCCCTGCTCGGCGCGGTCGCGGGCGACGGCCCGGCGACGGTCGCGACGACGAACAGTTCGACTACCGGCGGCATCGGCATCTCCTTCGCGGACTCCGGAGACGCCGTGCTCCTCGACACCGAGGCCCTGTCGAAAGGGGAGATCCGGGAGCGGTTCCGCATCGAGCGCGCTCCCCACGAGGGATCGGTGGTGCCGATCGGGTCGTTCGCGCTGGTGACCGAGACCGACGGGGAGACGGGCGGAGTCGTCGTCGGCTACACCGCGGACGGCGAGCGCACCGGGCTCCGGGAGACCTGCGTCGCGCCGGCCGGCACGGTCACGACCCGGGTCGGCGCGGTCATCGGCTGCGCGGATGGCGCCCTCCTGGCGCACGTGGAGGACGGAGGCGTCGTCGTAGACCGCATCCCCTACCCGGAGCATGCGGCAGCGGGGGCCGTGTCCTCCTTCCACAACCGCGAGGGCCGCCCCACCGTCGCCGGCCTCGCCGGGGCCACCGACATCCGCCTCCTCGATACCCGGACCCGTTCCTGGACCCTCCTCACCGCTCCCGCCCCACTCGTGCAGGTGACGGCCGTCGGCGACGAGGACGACACGCTGCTCGCCCTCGCGCAGGACGGCCGCGTGCTCGTGCTCGATGCGGTCGACGGGGGCGTGCGGGCGGAGACCTCTCCCCTGGTGGCCGCGTCGCTGGCCGCGGGCGAGACCCCGACCCTCATCGCCGACCAGCACCGCGCCTACCTCAACGGGCCAGCGGAGCACCGGCTCTTCGAGATCGACTACGCCGACGACGCCCGCCTCGCGCGTAGCTTCGACACGGACGACGCCCCGGCGTTTGTCGCCGAGACGGGACGCTGACATGCGCCTCCTCCGCGCCACCGTCGCCACGGTCCTCGCCGCGCTCATCGCAGCCGCCCTGACCGCCTGCGCCACCCCCGCCGATGCACGGCCGGTGGTCGTCGTCACGACCAACATCCTGGGTGACGTGGTCGGCGAGCTCGTCGGCGGTCAGGCGCGCGTCGTCACCCTCATGAAGCCGAACGCGGACCCGCACTCGTTCGAGATCTCCGCGCAGGAGGCCGCCACGCTCCGGGATGCCGACCTTCTCGTCTCCAACGGACTCGGGCTCGAGGAGGGCCTGCAGCAGCATCTCGACGCGGCCGTCGCCGCCGACGTGCCCTCCTTCGTGGCCGGTGAGGCGATCGAGGTCCTGGACTACCGCGACGGCGACGCCGCAGGGATGCCGGACTCGCACTTCTGGACCGACCCCGGGCGCATGGTCGACGTCGTCGACGCCCTGGAGCCCGCCCTGGTCGCGCTCGACGGGGTCGACGCCGACACCCTCGCGACGGACGTCGCCGCTTACCGCGACGAGCTGATGGCGCTCGACGCCGAGATGACGAGCGCGTTCGCCCGGATCCCCGACGACCGTCGGGCGCTCGTCACCAATCATCACGTCTTCGGCTACCTCGCCGACCGGTTCGACTTCGACGTCGTCGGCGCCGTCATCCCGGGCGGGACCACGCTCGCGGCCCCCTCGGCTTCCGACCTCGCCGACCTCGTCGACGCCGTGGAGGAGACCGGCGTGCCCGCCGTCTTCGCGGAGTCCTCCTCCCCCGACCGGCTCGTCCAGGCGCTGGCCGAAGAGGCCGACGTCCACGTCGAGGTGATCGAGCTGTTCACCGAGTCGCTCACCGCGGAAGACGGCGGCGCCCCGGACTACCTGACCATGATGCGCGTCAACACCGCGCGCATCACCTCCGGTCTCACCCGTTGAGACCACCCCTCACAAGAAAGAAGCACCGCATGAAGACACTCCCCCTGCGCCGGGCGCTGGTCGGGGCCGTCGCCCTCGGCGCCGCCGTGACGCTCGCCTCCTGCTCGACCAGCCCCGGGTCCGGCTCCGCCGGAAGCGATGCCCCGGAGTCGGACCCCGGCCCCCGGGTGGCCATCTCGTACGACGGCGGCATCCTCGTCCTCGACGGCGAGACCCTCGACACCGTCGCCGATTTCGACTCCGAGCCGTTCACCCGCCTGAACCCGGCCGGTGACGGACGCCATGTCATGGTGACGATGAGCGAGGGCTTCCAGGTGCTCGACACCGGGGCCGGGTCGACCGACGACGCCACCTTGACCGACACCGTGTTCGAGGCCGACACCCCCGGCCACGTCGTCCGCCACGGCGGGAAGACCGTCCTCTACGCCGACGGCACGAGCGACACCACGATCTTCGACACCGCCGATCTCGGTGACGGCGGCATGCCGGAGGTGGAGACCGTGGACGGCGTCGAGGCGCACCACGGCGTCTCGGTGCTGTTGGAGGACGGCACGTTCCTCACCACGGTGGGCGATGCGGACGGTCGCAGCGGCATCGTGGTGCGCGATGCGGAGGGCGCGGAGATCGCCTCGTCCGACCAGTGCCCCGGCGTCCACGGCGAGGGGACGGCGGCGGACGAGGTCGTGGTGTTCGGCTGCGAGGACGGCGCGCTCGTCTACAAGGACGGCGAGATCACCAAGTTCGCCGCTCCCGACCAGCCGTACGGCCGCATGGGCAATGCGTACGTGAGCGAGACGAGCCCGATCGTCGTGGGTGACTACAAGAACGACCCCGACGCCGAGGGCTACCTGCTCCGCGCCGTCACGCTCATCGACACCGCGGCGATGACCTTCGAGGTCGTGTCCCTTCCCGAGGGGGCGGAGTACACCTTCCGCGACGTCGTGCGCGGCCCGGACGACCTGGCCTACATCCTCGGGGCCGATGGCGCCATCCACGTGCTCGACCCGGAGACCGGCGAGGTCACCGACTCCTACCCCGTCATCGAGGCGTGGGAGGGACCCGCCGAGTGGCAGGACCCGCACCCCGCCATCGTCGTCGCGGGCGACATCGCCTACGTGACCGAGCCGGCTGCGAACAGCGTGCACGCCGTCGACCTCACCACCGGCGAGGTGCTCACGAGCACCGAGCTGGAGGTCACGCCGAACGAGATCGCGCCGGCCGCCGGCTGAGGCTCGGCACGGTGGGTCCGTCCCGTTCCGGGCGGACCCACCGTGCGTGTGCGGAGGAGCCGGATCAGCGTGATCCGGGATGTCCGTGGCGCGTTCGCCGGAGACGCCGCCCCGCGAGGAGCGCGGCTCCGAGGAGGACGAGCAGACCACCGGCTCCGGCCGCCGCGGCCGCACCCGGCGCGAGACCCGTCGTCGCGAGGTCGGAGGCGGATCCGCCGGTGGACCCGGTCCCCGGCCCGGAGCCGCCGTCCGTTCCGGGATCCGGGTTCTCGGGTTCGGGTTCCGGTTCGGGCTCGGGGTCGGGACCGGAGCGGGGGTCGTAGACGTTCGTGACCGTGCACACGGTGTCGGCCCCTGCGATCACCTGGACGATGTCGCCCTCCAGCGCTCCTCCGGTGCACTCCCAGCCGTCACTGCGGTAGTCCGCTGTGGGCACGCCCGCGACCGCCCGCTCCGAGAGCCGGAACGCACCGGCTCCGAGCGGAGCGAGGGTCACCGCGGTGTCGCCGGATACCCCCTCGATGCGCGGGCGCGGGAACTCTCCGCCGCCGATAGCGCGCAGGGTCCAGTCCGTGGCGTCGGCCGGACCAGTCGGGGCCCCGGGGGCGTTCCCGACGATGGCCTTCCGGAGCGTCAGAGTGCCGCCGACGAAGGTGTTCGTCGCGGTGCAGATCGCGTCGTCCCCGAATCCCAGCGTCGCCGTGATCCCGTCCCAGGTCGTGCCGGTGCAGGACCACTCGCCCTCGTACCCGCTCGGACCGTCCTCCGAGAAGATGTAGTCGCCCGGCGGAAGCGACATGTCGGTGACGAACTCCGACCCGCTGGGACCGGAGAGGGCCGCGTTGCCGGGGCCGCGCGCCTTCAGCTCGAAGTCGGCGGGCACGGCGCGCCCGCGCTCGCCGTTCACGACCTGCTTGACGAGCGTGAGGTGCGGAGTGATCGACGCATTGGTGATGATGCACACGACGTCGGCGGACGGCGGCACCTGGACGACACCATCCGTCGCTGACGCGCCGGAGCAGTTCCAGCCGAGCGGGTCGTAGCCGGTGGGCCCGTCCAGCTCGCTGAGCGTCCAGGCGCCGGGGGCGACGGCCGCCTGGGTGACCGCCGGGGAGTTCGCCGGTCCCGAGACCGTGGCGGTGCCATCGGTGGCGGACAGGGTCCACGCAGAGGGGAGGGCCGGAGTCCCGAAAGCGGACGCGACCTGCTTGCGCAGCGTCAGGGTCGACTGGGTCCAGCGATTCGTGACGGTGCAGATCACACTCTCCAGCGGCACGACCTCGACGGTGTCGCCGGTGCCGACGGGGGTGCCCTCGTCATCGACGCATGACCAGCCCTCGCTCGCATAGGAGCCCGCCTCCGGAGCGGTGCTCGCCTCCGACAGCGTGAAAGTCCCCGGAGCCACTGCCGCGAAGCTGACCTTGCCCGAGCCGGAGGTACCGCTGATGACGGTGTCGGCCGACCTCGCCGTGAGCTCCCAGTCCTCCGCCGCGAGCGGACCGCCACCCGTGTTCACGACGTTCTTCACGAGGGTGAGCTGGCCGACCTCGAGGGTGTTCGTGACGGTGCACGTGACATCCGCCCCCGCCACGACGGTTACGGTGTCGGCGGTCAGGGTGCCACCGGTGCACGACCACGGCCCGTCCGCATACCCGGCAGGACCGTCCGCCTCGGCGAGCGTGTAGTCGCCGACCGGCACCGGGACGCGGGTGACCGCAGCGGATCCGGAGCCGCCGGTCACCGTCTCCGGGCCCGCGGCGGTCAGGGTCCAGTCGGACGGCGGCTGGTCGCTGCCCACCACGTTCTTGACGAGAGTGAGCCAGCCGCCCGCGAAGGTGTTGGTGATGCGGCAGGTGATGTCGGAGCCTTCGCGCACGGAGAGGAGCGCCCCGTCGAGCCCGCCGTCGCTCGTGGCGTCGACGCAAGTCCACGCGCCACCGCTGTATCCGGCGGGGCCGCTCTCGGCGAGCGTGTAGGCGCCGGGGTCGATGGAGGCATGGTCGACGGCGTCCGAGCCGGAAGGGCCGGAGATCCGCTCGGGTCCGGTCGCGGTCAGGACAAAGTCCGATGGGGCGGCCAGCGGGTATCCGGTCGCCGCCGGGTCGACGACGTCCTTGACGAGCGTCAGGTGGGGAAGATCCCCGGTGTTCGTGATCTGGCAGGTCACCGCACCGCCGAGGGTCATCTCGAACTGATCACCGGTCACCGCGACGGCGGTGACCGCACCGGTCGTCAGGTCCCGCCGCTCGCAGGTCCACGGCCCCGGCACATAACTTCCCGGTCCGCCGGATTCGCTCAACGTGTAGGTGCCGATCCGCGCCGGCTGGTTCTGCACCGCAGCCGAGCCGCCCGCACCCTCGATGGTCGAGGGCCCCTGCGCCCGCAGGGTCCACTCCGACGGAGTCGCACCCCCGCCCTGCACGTTCTTGACGAGTGTGAGGCTGCTCCGGATCGCGTTGTTCTGCACCGTGCACGTCATCGACTGGTTCGCGGTGATGGTGATCGTGCGCTCCGGCTGCGTCGTCACGTCGCCGTCGCAGTTCCAGGAGAAGAAGGCGTAGCCCGCCACACCGCCGGTCTCGAAGATCCGGTACGTGCCCGGCGGGATGAGGCGCGACTGCACGCCGTTGAGGCCGTCGCCGGTGAAGGTCTCCCCCGTGGCCACGTTGACCGCGTGCATCGTCCACAGCGTGCGGTCGCCGAGACTGGCGCCGGTGTCGAGGTTCTCGATCGCCTTGAAGAGCGACAGCCTGGCGGTGGGCTCAGCGGCGACGGCGGGAAGAGCACCACCGACGCCGACCACAGCGGCCAGCAGCACGCCCAGGACTCCGAATCGGACTTTTCGCATCGAACGGCCCCCGCCCCGGGTGCGGATGCCACCCGTCACCTCACCGTAGGGGCGGGGACCGTGGCAGGGCAAGGGTCGGTGGAGGCCGGCACAGCATCCCCCTCGTCTCGGGTTCGCGCAACCCCCGTGTCCGAACACCCACTCTCCTCATAGGACTGGATCGCGGGAGCAGCGCTCGCGCCGACGCCGAGGAGGAGCCATGTCGAAGGCAGCCACAGGACGAAGCGGATCCGCGTCCGCTCCATCGCCCGAGCACGACGAGAAGCCGGACAGCCCGACCGATCTGCAGAAGCGGTCGTGGAAGTACGTCCTCGTCAAGAGCGTCCGGGAGTTCTCCGCCGACCAGTGCATGGACGGCGCGGCGGCCCTCACGTACTACGCGGTGCTCTCGATCTTCCCCGCCATGATCGCCGTCTTCTCGCTGCTCGGCGTGTTCGGCCAGGGCGGGGCCGCCGCCGACGCGGTGCTGGGGATCATCGGCGACGTGGCACCGCCGGAGACCGCGAAGGCCCTCCGCGGGCCCATCGAGCAGATCTCCCAGGCGCCCGGCGCCGGGATCGCGCTCGTGTTCGGAATCCTCCTCGCTCTCTGGTCGGCGTCGGGGTATGTCGGAGCGTTCAGCCGGGTGATGAACCGCATCTACGAGATCGAGGAGGGGCGGCCGTTCTGGAAGCTGCGTCCCATGCAGCTGCTCGTCACGCTCATCACCGTGGTCTCCCTGACGATCGTCGCCATCGTGCTCGTGCTCTCCGGGGATGTGGTGTCGGCGCTGGGCGACGCGATCGGCGCAGGCGAGGGCGTGCAACTCGCGTGGAGAATCGCCAAGTGGCCCCTGCTGCTGTTCGTCGTCGTCTTCCTCGTGGCGATGCTGTACTACGCGACCCCGAATGCCAAGCAGCCGAAGTTCCGGTGGATCAGCGTGGGTGCCCTCGTGGCGATCGTGGTGCTGGCCGTCGCCACCCTCGGATTCGTGCTCTACGTCACCACCTTCTCCAACTACGAGCGCACCTACGGATCGATGGCGGGCGTCATCGTGTTCCTGCTCTGGCTATGGATCGCGAACCTCGCCCTCCTGTTCGGCGCCGAGTTCGACGCCGAACTGGAACGCGGTCGCCAGCTTCAGGCCGGCATCGCCGCCGAACGCGACATCCAGCTTCCCGCGCGCGACACCCGCCAGAGCGACAAGCGGGCGGAGAAGGAACGGAAGGACATCGAGGAGGGTCGGCGCATCCGCATCGCGAACGAGGACGACGGAGGGGAACCGCAGCGAGACGAAGCCCCGCGGTCCTGATGCCGGGGTGGGGCGCGGCCGGGCCGCGCCCCACCTGCTCAGCGGAGGTTCGCCCGACGACGGATCCGGAGGAGGGCACCGGCGAGCAGGAGCCCGAGGCCGGCGACCGTCAGCGGACCGGTCATCAGTGTCGGACCGGAGGCGGCGAGCCCTTCACCCTCGTCACTGCCGCCGCCTTCACCGCCGCCACCGCTCGGCGATTCGACGGGTTCGTAGGTGTTGGTCACCGTCACGACGACGGGCTCCGTCGCGGCCGCGTCGACCGTCACCGTCTCCGGTTCGATGGTCTGCGCGGCGAGGGTGACCGCGTCGTTGGCGCCGTCCGCGGATTCGCTGACCGTGCACGTCGCCCCGTCCGGCAGGCCGGAGAAGACGATGGGATCCGCCGTCGTGGCCCCCGCGGGAATCGTGGCAGAGACGACGACGCCTTCAGCCGGCGCGGGAGTGCAGGTGAGGTCGATGGTGATGGCGTCCTGGAGCCCCGCGCCGTCTCCGGCGATGATCTTCTGCACGGAGATCTCCCCGGAGGCATACGGGGTCGCTCGAACCCCGGCGCGGAGCGGGAGAGTCGTGGTCTGCGCGAGGACGAGCTTCTGCGCCGCAGGTCTGTCCGACGACTCCGTGTCGTAGAGATACACGGTGCCCTGCGTCAGCGATGCCTGGGCGGTGATCCGGAATCCGTTCACGGGTGCGGAGGGCCCGGTCCATCGCGCCCAGAGCTGGGTGCCGGAAGCGACCGCGGTACCGACGGGAACAGGCTGGGTTCCCGCCTGATCCAGGAAGACCTCCACGCCCACAGCCGCGTCGAGCGCCCCGCTGGTGGTGCCGGAGACGGTGAACGGGCCCACGATCGATCCGTCCTCGGGCACCGTGGTCGTGTCGGGGTCGATGGCGAGCGTCGGCACGGACGGCTCCGGGAGGCCGCCGCTGTCGAGGGCGGCCTGCACGACGGCGGCCGTCGCGTTCCGGATGGTCGCGTTGGTCCCCGTCGCCAGCACGAAGCCGTCGCTGAAGTACCAGATCGCACTCTGCACCGCGGCGACCTGCTGCGAGAGCGGGAGACCGGAGAGCGGGTTCGCGGTGTTGAAGGGGAAGTAGTTGTTCAGGATGTAGTTGATGTAGTCGAGGTTGGGCACGTTCGACGCGTCCCACTCCCCGATGTTGTAGCCGGCGCCGATGCCGGTCTCCGTGCTGAAGTCGATGCAGTAGGCCGACGCGGTCGCTCCGGAGACGGGGTCGGCGATGGTGATGAGCTGCGGACTCACGGCCTCCACCGAGGCGCCGGTCGCCGGGTACGCGCCGGGAGTCGGCGCCAGGGTCGTGAGCTCGCCCGTCACGTTCGTCGGGTACTGCGAGCCGGTGATGGTGACCTGCGTGAAGAAGCCCGCCCGCGGCAGCACGGGGTCGGGATCCCACAGCGCGGACGCCGGCGTCGCGCCGAAGAGCACCATCGCCGCCGCGATGGCCGTCGCCAGAAGTGCCCCTGCTGTCCGCGAGCGTGCGCGCCTGGTCTCCGTGTGCATGGTGTCCCTCGATCTCGCCGATGATCCGAGTGACGGGTTCTCCGACTGCGACAGCCCGCCGTTGCTCACCGACGATAAGCCTGAGCGCCATGCGATCACAGGGGCCGAGAGGATGATCACCCGGGTGAGTCGAGCCGCTGCGGCCCCTCCGGGGATCGCTCTCGCAGCGGAGCGCCCGCCGGGGGAGGGAGGTGAGTGGCAGGCGCTCCGTCAGCCGCAGCGTGACCGTCGAGGCCCCCCAAGTCGATCCGTGCAGCACGTTCAGGATGAACCATGCGCACGGTCCGCGCAACGGCTGTGTCCGTCAGTGTCCGTGCGCGAGTTGCTGCACCAGCACGACGACGCCGCCGAGCCCGACGAGGATGCCCAGTGCGATGAGCTGCTGCCACCACCTCACCCCGGTACGGCGGACGGCGACGTACCCGATGAGCCCGAGGATCGCGACGTAGACGACCGAGGCGATGGTCAGCGCTGTCCGCAGCTCGATCCATCCCAGCACGGCGGCGAGGAGGACGAGCAGCGGGACCGCCGCCGAGCCGAGCGCCGTGCCGGTGAGCCCCAGGACCTCGCGCAGGTCCGATCCCCGGGGGAAGCTGCCATGCGTCGCGAGGTGCGCGACCAGATCGGCGGCGAAGCCCGCCAGCGCGATCGCGACGATGCCGATGAACAGGGTCACCGTGGCCTGCAGCGCGCTGATGTGCGCCACGTTGGCGTTCTGCACGAGCACGATGGCGAGGCCCGTGAAGGTCGCGTACACGCGCTCCTTGATCGCGGCGCGGTCGTGCTCGGGCCGAGCGGCATCGGAGTCCGGCGTGCTCATGGGCGGGATGCTATCAAGACCCGCCCTGCTGACCGAAGCAGGAGACCGTCCGGACCGCCGAACTCCGCGCGTCGACATGGTAGCCGGTCACCGAGGGACGATGCCAAGGGGTCGATCCGCAAGGGAGCCGGGATCATCATGGCGGCATGAGCGCTTTCCTGTCCCGGGTCTTGGGCATGGTCCTTCGAGCGGCCATAGCGGCCATCCTCCTCGTCCGACGTCCTCGGCCGATCCACGCGCACGGTGCCGTCTTCGACGGGGGACTGGTGATGCGGCCGGATCCCGGATCCGGCATCGCGGGGATCGACGATCCGCGGGCCGCTGAGGTGCCCGTCGTCGCTCGAGTCTCGCGCTCGATCGGACTGCCGACGTGGGCGCCCGATGTCTACGGGCTCGGTCTGCGGTGGGCGCGGGGGGATGACGAGGTCGACCTTCAGCTGGCGTCCACGGGCATCGGCGTGCCCGGTCGCTTCCTACTCCTCCCCCGTCTGACGCCGACCCGAGCGACGCTCAGCAGTGTCGTCCCGTACCGGACGCCGAGCGGGCCGATCATGCTGTGCGCGCGCACCGTACCGGCGCGGCGGCTTCCGGGCGGACTCCGCGAGCTCCGCCGAGCGGTCGGCGACGAACCGTGGGAGCTCCGGTTGTACTTCGCCTCGCCGGGTGGGAGGTGGCGCCCGTTCGCCGACGTGCGGCTCGAGTCACCTCACCCTGAGGACGACGCGAGTCTGCGCTTCGACATCGATCGGCGCCCACTCCCCGGGGCGGAGACGTATCCCTCGGTACGCGCGCTGCGCCGACCCTCGTATCGCCTCAGGCAGGGGTGAGTCCCTCATGCGCGCTCGGTGCCCGCGTCAGTCCAGACGCTCCGAGAGCTCGGCAGTGATCCTCCCGACCTGAGTGCGCGCCTCGGCCACACGCGCGACATCCTCCGTGAGGGACGTCAGCATCGGCGAGGTGGCCCCGTGCCTGCGGGCGAGCTGCAGATTCGCGCGCAGGTTCAGAGAGGCCCCGGACAGCCCGCCGTGCAGAGCCTCCGTCGCGACGGCGAGATCCACCGCCAGGTGCGGGTTGCCGTGGTCCGAGAGCGTACGCGCTTCCGGGAGCAGGGCGAGGCCGAGGCGCCCGAGCCGCGCGACCGACTGCGCCGCGTCGACGGCCGCTGTACGGACGCGCTTCTCCCGCGCCGCGTCGTCCATCGGCAGAGCGAGCGCGGCCCCGAGGTCCGCCGACACCGGTCCGTCCGCTTCGACCGCCTGCAGGATCTCGGCACGAAGGCGAACGAGGCGGTCGGCGCTCTCGATGGCGGCGGGCTCATGGGGGGTGTATGCGGCCACCATGGACATCAGGGCAGCGCTCAGGCCGAGCATCACTCCCGACGCCGCTCCTCCGCCCGGCGATCCGGTGGGCTGGCTCAGGGCATCGAGCCAGCCATCCATCGGGCGCGATGTCGCGACGTCTGCGGAATCCGTCATGCGGGTCAGACTATCGGCGCGCAGCGTGCGCCATGCGAGGGACGGGAATGAGGCCCAGCGTCTCGTGCAGCCCGCGATGCGACGCAGCCCGTCCCGGCACGAGCCTGGTTCCTCTCTCTACGATGGAGTCGTGCAGCTCGTGGACACCCTCTCCGTCGTCGGTGAGGTGCTGTCCTGGATCGGCCTCGGCGTCGGAATCCCGTTCCTCATCGTGGCTCTGCTGATCCGGCTCGTCGAGGGGCAGTGGATCCCCGTCGAGATCGCCGTGATCGATCGGGACGGCCGCCCCACCGCTCGCTGGTTCGCGGGCGGCGACTTCCACGAGAGACCGCTGCGCCGCAGCGAGCCCACGGCCACCACCGATGGATGGCTCGACGGGTTCCACAGCTCGAACGACCCGGCTCGCATCCGGATCGGTGAGCCGCCGCAGTTGCGCCGGGTCCTGCGGACTGTCGGGGTCGTCTTCGCCGCGGTCGGTGCCGTCGGCCTGATCGTGTCGTTCCTCCCGCTCGTCCTCTGACTCGGCCTGCGGGGCCTCACGCCCTCGACGGGCGCTCCGAGGGCCCTCGACCGAACGAGTCCAGGGCCACGCGGTACGCGGCGGCATCGCTCCGCACCTCATCGGTGACCAGGAGCGCGTGTGGTCCGATCTGCCGGACGTACGTCCCCCGGCAGGGCAGCGTCACCACCCTTGCGAGGCCGCGACGCCACGCGTCGGCCAGGGTGGCGACGTCGCGGCGTTCGGGGCTGTCCGCGAGCGTCGTGAGGTGCGTCGCGAGATGCGCCTCGGAACCGCGCCGCTCCCACGCGCGGTACGCCGCATCATCGGACACCTCCACCCCGAACGCGTCCCGCGCTGTGGGCCCGACGATCCGCCCGAGCAGCGTCTCCCGTTCGGCGGGACTCAGCGTCGTGGCGACGGCGCGGTCAAGCAGCGCCGGGTCCGGGTCGGTCGCGGCGTGCGCGACCGCGTCGCCCCAGATGCGGGGCCAGACCTCCGTCCAGCGCGCCCGGGTCTCCTCGTCCACGCGCCGCACGGCCGTCGTCGGTCGGTCGACCAGCGGCGGCGGGAGCGCGTCATCGGTGGGATCCAGCCCGTGCGCCTCGCGGATCCAGAGGAGTTCCAGCAGCGTGTGCGGTCGGTCCTCGACGGTGAGGGTCATGTCGTGCGGCCACGGGTTCCCGGGCATCGGTCGCGTCGAACGCATGTGTCCTCCCCTCCCGTCGTCGGCCGACCGCCGCCGGCCGACAGTCTTATATACTGCCTTATACAAGATCGCGGGGAGGAAGGAACGACCATGACCGTCACATCCATCGACATCGACCCCGACGAGTTGAAGCAGGCCAAGAAGCTCGCCGGCACGACCTCCAACCGCGAGACCGTGGATCTCGCCCTGCGCACCCTCATCGCGGTACGTCGCCAGCCCGCCGCCGTCGAGCGCATCATCGGCCGCCGTTTCGAGGCCGAACAGATCGACGCACCGACGGTAGCTCCCGAGCCGGTGCCAGAGCGACGCGAGGGCGCTGGACAGAGCGCGAGCACTCCCCGGTGACCATCTACCTCGTCGACAACAGCATCTGGCAGAAAGCAGGGAGAAGCGCCGCGATCGCCGACCGCCTCCGTTCCCTCTCGCCGAACCACCTCCTCATCACCTGCCCGCCGCAGGTGCTCGAGTACTGCCACTCGGCCCGTGACGCGGAGGAGTACGCCGCTCTGCGGGAAGACATGGAGGAACTGCTCCCCGCCTGGGAGCATCCCGACGAGCAGGTCGCCCTGGACATCCAGCAGGCGCTCTGGACCAACGGATTCCTGCGAGCCGCGGCCGCCTTCGACTGCCTGATCGCGGCGTACGCCGTCGCCAACGACGCCGTGATCCTCAACTCCGACCACGACTTCGGATACATCGAGCTGGCGACGGCGGGCCGAGTCCGCCAGGAGTACGTCGCCGCCTGAGCGCATGCTCACGCGATCGCGTCGTCGTCCCGCGGGCGCGGCACCGTCGCGCCGTGCGCGGGGATGAGCCCGAAGTCCGTCAGCAGCTCTCCCATCTGCGTGTTGTCGAGCTTGTCCAGGAGGCGACCCTGGAGGAAGTTCGGGCCGGGGATGTGGACGGCCTCGCCGTCGCGCAGCCGCGCGGTCGCCTTGAGGAGGTAGCGGATGTCGTAGGTCGAGTTGAAGACCTCCGGCACGCCGCGTTCCACGTCGAGCAGCTGATACGTGGCCTCCATCGCCGTGCGCACGGAGTACTCGGTGGTGAAGATCGTGTCGCGCGTCGTCTCGGCGAACTGTCCGAGGAAGGCGAAGTTGACGCTTCCCTCCGGGACCACCTGCGGACGGTCGCCGGCCCGGCGCGGCATGAAGAAGGAGGTCACGTACGGCATCATCACCGGGACCGTCTTGGCCGCCGACGCGGCGAGCTCGGCGATGTCCTCCACCGGCACACCGAGGTGGTAAAGCCACTCCTGCGCGATCTCCTCGCCCGTGCACTCCTGCATCGGCTTCTTGACGTAGTCGCCGGGCGTCTCGACGAAGAGCCCGTACACCCAGACCACGATCTCGTTCGGCTTCTGCGCCTTGAAGTGCGGTTGCCGGTTGACCGTCCAGCTCATCAGCCAAGCCGAGTCCTTGGCGGTGACGATCCCGCCGGTGACGACCTTGCCGCTGAAGGGGTCGCGCTTGCAGATCTTCTCGATGTACTTCGGGATGCGCTCGTCGACGGTGGTGACGGTGGCGGACTCCCACTTCGTCTTGTCGATGTCGCTGCAGAACACCTCCGGTCGCCCGAACGCGGGCGACTTCGCGGCGATCCGCTTCCAGAGGTCCCAGGCCGGGGCCGGGCCGGTCTTCAGCTCCGGAGCGGTGTGCTGGTCGCCGTTGCCGGAGTTCTCCGTCAGCGACCCGATCGTCGCCAGACACAGGTCGTCCGGACCGAGATCGACGCCGCCCGGCTCGCCGTCGGCGATCCAGTCGATGCGCGTCGCCTGGATGCGACCGTCCTCGATGTCGAACTGGATGTCGGTCACGGTGTGATGGAACCGGAACTGCACGCCGTGGTCGTCGAGGAACTTCCGCATCGGCAGCACGAGCGACTCGTACTGGTTGTACTTCGTGAACTTCAGCGCGGAGAGGTCGGGCAGCCCGCCGATGTGGTGCATGAAGCGGTGCAGATACAGCTTCATCTCCAGCGCCGAGTGCCACTCCTCGAACGCGAACATGGTCCGCCAGTACAGCCAGAAGTTGCTGCCGAGGAAGTCGTCGCCGAACACCTCGTCGATCCGCTTGCCCTCCATCTCCTCACGGGTGGCGAGGATGACGGCGACGATCTCCTTCTGCGCCTTCTCCGAGAGGGTGAAGAGCTTGTTCGTATGCGCGTCCTGCCCCTGCTTCTCGGTCACCCGGCACAGGGACACGTTGGGGTCGTCCTTGTTGAGCCAGTAGAACTCATCGAGCACGCTGGCACCCTCGATCTCCAACGACGGGATGGAGCGGAACATGTCCCACAGGCATTCCATGTGGTCTTCCAGCTCACGGCCGCCGCGGATGACGAACCCCTTCTCGGGGTACTTGATGCCGTCCAGGGCGCCGCCGGGCAGCCCCAGCTCTTCGAGGATCGTGATCCGCTCCCCCGCGACCTGCCCGTCGCGGATCATGAAGATCGCGGCCGCCATCGCGGCGAGACCGCCGCCGACCAGCCAGACCGTCTTGTCGTCGGCCCCCTTCGGCTTCCGAGGTCGTGCGAATGCTTCGTAGTTCCCATTGCTGCGGTACATCTGTCCCACCCTCCGATTGGTTCGACACCGATGCGCACAGTCCAGCCGAAACCGATGCAGAAGGGAAGGGCTTCCTCTGCCGACCGGTCGGAGCTCGCCGTCGCTGAGATCGAGTGATCGCTAGGATCGCCCCGTGACTCAGATCCCTCCGTTGCCCCGTCGCCGCTCCTTCGGATGCGGGGTCGCGGCCACCGTCGTGGCGCTCGTCGGCATCGTGCCGACCGCGATCGTCTTCGTCCTGGCGGCGACGGCGGACCCGAACTACGGCTGGCTGGTGTTCCTCACGCTGCCGCTCGAGGTCCTCTTCGGTGGCATCGCCCTCGTCCTCGGCGTGATCGGGCTCGCCTTCGCCCGCGCCGACGGCGGAGGGTATGCGTGGCCCGTCGTCGGAGCCGTGCTCGGCGTCGTGGCGCTCCTTCCCGCCGCCGCGTTCCTGTGGGGCGGCTGATCTCGTGCGCCAGAACCCGCCCGCCAACAGACTGATGCTCGCGATAGCTGCCGCACTGGCGGCGTTCTTCGTCTGGGGGACGCTCGTGCGTCCCCTGTTCGACGGCGAGCCGCCCGTCGCGACCTCGCTCGTGTTCGGCGCTGGGGTGGCACTCGCCGGGCTGATCATCTGGATCGTGCTCGGACGCATCCGACGACTGCAGCGCGCCCAGCGGCGAGCGCTGCGGGAGCGTGAGCCGCAGGCACGGATCTTCGGCTCCTACGCGCTCAACGGTGTGGCCGCGTACCTCTCGCGCACGATCCCCCTTCTGGGACTCGGCGCCGCACCGCGCGGCCTGCTCACGGCGAGCCCCACCGGGGTCATCGAGCCCTCGGGCTTTCGGCTGGTCCGCGGCGGAGCGCGTCTCCTCACGGCCTACAGCGTTCCCCGGGACCGGATCCAGGGCGTGACGAGGGGTGGCATCCAGGAGGGCGCCTTCCTCTATCCGACCCTGGTGATCGTGGTTTCGCAGGAAGCGGGACAGGTCGCGATCCCGGTGCCGGTGACCAGGGACGACGCGCCGCTCCGCCGGGAGTCGCCGGACGGCATGGATCGCCTCATCTCCGATGCGGCACGGATCTGGGGCGTCCCCGTGCTCGGGGACGGCGGCTGATGCGAGCGACGCCGCGACCGGAATCGAAGCGCGAGAGCGGGTGACTCATGTGTAAATCGACAGCGTGGTGGTTGATTGCAGCGATGACCGCCGTCTCGCTCATCGCCCTCGGCCTCGTCATGACCTACCGCTTTTCGACTCCGCCCGTCGATCCTGCTCCGCCGACGCCGGACTACGGGGTCCAGGCGCTCGTCGTCGGCGTGACGATGGCGGCAGCGACGGCGGGTGGCCTCGGCGCGGGCGTGTACGCGACGAAACGCGAGGCCGCCCGAGGTCGCATCGTCGGCTGGACGGCCGCCGCGATGCTCGCGGGCACCTTTCTGGGAGCGGTTCTGGCCTTCGTCCTGAGTGCACGCTGAGGTCTACCCGATAGCCGCCGGAGGGAAGAGGCCCGCGACCCGGGTCATTTCGATGATCTTCGGCCTTCCATGAAGGAGGGAAAGTCGGAAGCACCGAGGCCGTCCGGCGTAAAGAACGACTGAACAAAACTCCGGGCCGCTCGTTCCAGCTGCTCGGCTGTGAGCTTGCTACCCCCGAGCGAGAAACCGTACGTACCGTCTTCGGGCCCGTTGGTCCACGTGAAATGGTAGGCGTGCACCCCATCTGAAGGTTCTGATTCGCGTACGTCGAACATCTCCCCACTGACGTCCAGAACCGTGTTCACATCCGCCACGCTACTGCGCAGCACAGCGCCACAGAATGGTCCGCGCCATTCGAGCGATCTCACACCCCGGTCAGCGATGTCGCTTCCTCGTACGCGGCCTTCAGCTCCGCGGACAGTCTGCCTCGTACACCGACCGCATAGCCGTTAGCGATCCCCCACGCGCGGATCTCCGCCGGCGACCCGGCGGCCACCCCCGGATCATTGCGTTGCGCGGCCGGTGCTTTCGGTGCGACCTTCGGGGCGGCAGTGAGCGCGGGCTGCAGGTGCTTCAACAGGGCAGCATACGTCTCAGGGGCGACGATGCGGGTTCCCAGCTCGTGTGCGCGCTCGAGCTTTCCGCCGGAGAACGACCCGTCGGTGACCAGCATCGCCGTCAATCCCGATACCGAGCCAAGAACTCGCACACCCAGCTCCCGAGAGCGATCCTCGAGTCGTGCACGCTGTCGGTCCTGCCCCACGAAGCCCGTGAACACGACCTTGTCCCCCACGCGCAGAGGGTCTCCGTACACCCACGTTGCCGGCAGCGGCCGCAGGCCTGCGCTCAGACGCGCAGCGCGGGCAGCATCAGCTTCGGCGATGAGGCCCGGCACCATTTTCGAGGGCAGCTGCAATGCCGAAGCGATGGCCTCGAGCTGCGCTCGCTCATCACCAGAGACATGCCCGTCGTCGAGCGCGTTGTGGGCTAGCGCCAGGAGTAGCGCGGTGTGCGCCGCTGTGATGTCAGTCGCGCTGAGGTCGTACGCCTCGACGAGGTCTTGGAGCGCGGCCGCCTCAGCGTCGGTGATGACGCCGTCCTCAAGAGCGTCGAGGACGGTCTCGACGTAGGTGAGGGACCCGACTGGAGCGCCCTCGTCCAGTACTTCCGCGAGGCTCAGTTTCGTCAGCTGTGCGATGAGCGCGGGTCGCTCCGGTGCCGTGACGGTCCGCCGAGTGCGGCGACGAGTCGCCGACTCGTCCGGCAAGAACGTAAGCGGCGGGCGGCTGGGTCCTGTCGGCCAGACGACGCCGCGCGCCTCGTTCGGAACCGACATGAGCGCGGGGTGCGGCGACACTCGCCCCTGAGCCTGGAGGTAGTGGCGCAAGAGGCCGGCTGTCGCACGAGCGTCCCCGAGAGCCGAGTGCGCGTCGTTCAGAGGTACTCGGGCGCTCCAACAGCAGTCGATCAGACGACGTCGATCGAGGTTCGGGAGATAGTGGTGGCTGCCGTCGAGCGTGCAGTATGCAGGAAGCCACGGGACGTCCCACCCCGCCCGTCGGAACTCCGCACGGAGGAACCCGAGGTCGAAGCGCGCGTTGTGTGCAGCGATAGGAAGACCGGAGATGTAAGGGACGATGGAGGACGCAACATCGCGGAACAGTGGCGCATGGGCGACGTCTGCCTCCGTGATGCCGTGGATGTGAGTCGCTCCGACGGGGCCCTCCGGGTTGAACCGCGTCGACCACTCGTCGACGATCTGGCCCCGCTGATCTACACGCACCACCGCGAGTTCGAGCACACGGTCCCTCTTGGGCGACAGGCCCGTGGTCTCCACATCGATGATGGCGAAGTACGGCGACTGGGCCCGAGTTCGCACGGCCGGTGCCTCGTCCGTCTTTGTCCTTCCGCCATCGAACAGCCTCTTGAACCAGCTCATCCCCGCCCCTTCGTCTACGCCTCGCACTCCACTCTCAAAGGGGTCTCATGCCACGTAGCGAACCAGTGCTGTCCTAATACGTGCGCGAAGATCACCGAGGTGCGGCGTCACAATGCGTGACGCCGCACACACGCACTCAGAAGTCCCAGTCGTCGTCTTCCGTGGCCTCGGCCTTGCCGATGACGTAGGAGGAGCCCGAGCCGGAGAAGAAGTCGTGGTTCTCGTCCGCGTTCGGGGAGAGCGCCGACAGGATCGCCGGGTTCACGTTGGTGACGCTGGAGGGGAACATCGCCTCGTAGCCCAGGTTCATCAGGGCCTTGTTGGCGTTGTAGTGCAGGAACTTCTTGACGTCCTCGGTCAGCCCGACGCCGTCGTAGAGGTCCTGCGTGTACTGCACCTCGTTGTCGTAGAGCTCGTAGAGCAGGGAGAACGTGTAGTCCTTGAGCTCGTCCTTGCGCGCCTGGTCGGCCGTCTCGAGTCCGCGCTGGAACTTGTAGCCGATGTAGTACCCGTGCACGGCCTCGTCGCGGATGATGAGGCGGATGAGGTCGGCCGTGTTCGTCAGCTTCGCCTTCGACGACCAGTAGATCGGCAGGTAGAAGCCCGAGTAGAACAGGAACGACTCCAGCAGCGTCGAGGCGACCTTGCGCTTGAGCGGGTCGTCTCCCTGGTAGTAGTCCATGATGATCTGCGCCTTCTTCTGAAGGTTCGCATTCTCCGTGGACCAGCGGAACGCCTCGTCGATCTCCTTCGTCGACGCGAGCGTCGAGAAGATCGAGGAGTAGCTCTTCGCGTGCACCGACTCCATGAACGCGATGTTCGTGTAGACGGCCTCCTCGTGAGGCGTGATCGCGTCGGGGATCAGCGACACCGCGCCGACGGTGCCCTGGATCGTGTCGAGGAGCGTGAGCCCGGTGAACACCCGCATGGTGAGCAGCTGCTCGTCGGGGGTGAGCGTGTTCCACGACTGCACGTCGTTCGACAGCGGCACCTTCTCCGGCAGCCAGAAGTTGTTCACCAGACGGTTCCAGACCTCGAGGTCCTTGTCGTCCTGGATGCGGTTCCAGTTGATCGCCTGCACGCTGGAGACCAGCTTGAGCGGGGAGTGCGGAGTCATTCTTGTCCTAGTTCCTGGGTCACTGAGCCTGTCGAAGTGTCAGAGCATGCACGAGACGCACTCGGTCATGTCGGTGCCCTCGAGCGCCAGCTGACGCAGACGGATGTAGTAGATCGTCTTGATGCCCTTGCGCCATGCGTAGATCTGGGCCTTGTTGATGTCACGCGTGGTGGCGGTGTCCTTGAAGAACAGCGTCAGCGACAGACCCTGGTCGACATGCTGCGTGGCCGCGGCGTACGTGTCGATGACCTTCTCGTAGCCGATCTCGTACGCGTCCTGGTAGTACTCCAGGTTGTCGTTCGTCATGAACGCCGCCGGGTAGTAGACGCGACCGAGCTTGCCTTCCTTGCGGATCTCGATCTTCGAGGCGATCGGGTGGATCGACGACGTGGAGTTGTTGATGTACGAGATCGAGCCGGTCGGCGGCACGGCCTGCAGGTTCTGGTTGTAGATGCCGTGCTCCTGGATCGACGCCTTGAGCTGGACCCAGTCCTCCTGCGTCGGGATGTGCTTGCCCGCGAAGAGCTCCTTGACCTTCTCGGTCTCCGGGACCCAGGCGCGGTCGATGTACTTGTCGAAGAACTCGCCGGACGCGTAGGTGGAGTCGGCGAACCCGTCGAACGTCGTGCCGCGCTCGATCGCGAGCTGGTTCGAGGCGCGCAGCGCGTGGAACAGCACGGTGTAGAAGTAGATGTTCGTGAAGTCGACACCCTCCTCCGAGCCGTAGAACACGTGCTCGCGAGCGAGGTAGCCGTGCAGGTTCATCTGGCCGAGGCCGATCGCGTGCGATCGGTCGTTGCCGTCCTCGATCGAGCGGACCGAGCCGATGTGGCTCTGGTCGCTGACCGCGGTGAGCGCGCGGATGGCGGTCTCGACCGTCTGGCCGAGGTCGTCGGCGTCCATCGACAGCGCGATGTTCATCGAGCCGAGGTTGCAGGAGATGTCCTTGCCGATCTCCTTGTACGACAGGTCGTCGTTGTAGGTGGTCGGCGTGTTCACCTGCAGGATCTCGCTGCAGAGGTTGGACATGTTGATGCGCCCCTTGATGGGGTTGGCCTTGTTGACCGTGTCCTCGAACATGACGTACGGGTAGCCGGACTCGAACTGGATCTCGGCGACGGTCTGGAAGAACTCGCGCGCGTTGATCTTGGTCTTCTTGATGCGCGGGTCGTCGACCATCTCGCGGTACTTCTCGGTGACCGAGATGTCGCCGAACGGGACGCCGTAGACCTTCTCCACGTCGTACGGCGAGAACAGGTACATGTCCTCGTCGTTCTTGGCGAGCTCGAACGTGATGTCCGGCACCACGACACCGAGCGACAGCGTCTTGATGCGGATCTTCTCGTCGGCGTTCTCGCGCTTGGTGTCGAGGAAGCGCATGATGTCGGGGTGGTGGGCGTTGAGGTACACCGCACCCGCGCCCTGACGCGCGCCGAGCTGGTTGGCGTAGCTGAAGCTGTCTTCGAGGAGCTTCATGACGGGGATGATGCCCGAGGACTGGTTCTCGATCTGCTTGATCGGGGCACCCGACTCGCGGATGTTCGACAGCAGCAGGGCCACGCCGCCGCCGCGCTTGGAGAGCTGCAGCGCGGAGTTGATGCCGCGGGCGATCGACTCCATGTTGTCCTCGATGCGCAGCAGGAAGCAGCTGACGAGCTCGCCGCGCTGGGCCTTGCCCGCGTTGAGGAAGGTCGGGGTGGCCGGCTGGAAGCGACCGGAGATGATCTCCTCGACGAGGTTCACGGCGAGCTTCTCGTCGCCGTCCGCGAGGGCGAGCGCGGTCATCACGACGCGGTCCTCGAAGCGCTCGAGGTAGCGCTTGCCGTCGAACGTCTTCAGCGTGTAGCTCGTGTAGTACTTGAACGCGCCGAGGAACGTCTCGAAGCGGAACTTCTTCGAGTAGGCGAGGTCGTTGAGCTTCTGCACGAAGTCGAACGAGTACTTCTCGATGACGGCGCCCTCGTAGTACTCCTTCTCCACGAGGTAGTCCAGGCGCTCCTTGAGCGAGTGGAAGAACACCGTGTTCTGGTTCACGTGCTGCAGGAAGTACTCCCGCGCGGCGCGCTTGTCGGCGTCGAACTGGATCTTCCCGTTCGCGTCGTACAGGTTCAGCATCGCGTTGAGGGCGTGGTAGTCCAGGCCCTCGTATGCGGGGTTCACCTTGAATGCCACTGTCTCGGTCACTGAAGATTCCACCGTCGTTCCAATCCGTCGCTCACGCGATCCACGTCGTCCTGTGTGCCGAAGATCTCGAGCCGATACAAGTGAGGCACGTGGCACTTGCGGCTGATGATGTCGCCGGCGAGGCAGAACGCGTCGCCGAAGTTGGTGTTGCCCGCGGAGATGACCCCGCGGATGTGACGCCGGTTGCGCTCGTCGTTGAGGAACCGGATCACCTGCTTGGGCACGGCCCCCTTCTCGACCCCGCGCCCGGCACCCCCGCCGTAGGTGGGGGTGACCAGGACGAAGTGCTCGTCGACGACGAGGTCCTCTTCGTTCCGGTGGAGGGGGATGCGTCGGGCGGGAAGCCCGAGCTTCTCGATGAAGCGCGCGGTGTTACCCGACACGCTCGAGAAGTAGACCAGGAGCGGCGCTGCGGTCGCGACTAGGTGCATGATTCACCCCGGTCCCTGAGCGACGCCGAAGGGTCACGCCAGGCGGGACGCGAGCTCGTCGATCTTGTCGGGACGGAAGCCCGACCAGTGGTCCTCGTCGGTGACGACGACCGGCGCCTGCATGTAGCCGAGCGCCTTGACCTGCTCCAGGGCCGTCGGGTCCTCCGACAGGTCGTGGATCTCGTACTCGATGCCCTTGGCATCCAGGGCACGATAGGTCGCGTTGCACTGGACGCAGGAAGGCTTGGTGTACACCGTGATCGACATCTGAACCCCTCAAATCTCTGGTTTCTCCGGCAGACCTCCGCCGGGATCTCAATACTACATATAGGGACGGACATTCGGTGCGACCACAAGGGGTAGTAGTTACATCCGTGTAGTTTTTCCACCGCTCTCTACAGATACAACACAGGTTGTCCACCGTTTCTTCCACAGGCGGACCCCCTCTCCCGTGGTCGTCGAGCCGCGGGAAATCGCGGCTGGGAGGAGCCTGTGAGGGATCCATCCACAGGCGGCACCTTACGAGGGGCTTCGGACATCCCCACGCCTGTGGAATTCGTCCGTCGGCGTGTCCACGGCGTGTCGCGGCGACGCGGTCCCCGGCCCGTCTCCCCGACGTCCCCGCGGCCCGGTACCGTTGTCTGGTGGCGGGCTATCGGGATCTTCTTCGCACGCCGGGAGTGGGCCGCATGATCGCCGCCCAGCTCACCGCGCGCTTCCCCAACGGGATGATGTCCTTGGCGATCCTGCTGCACGTCGAGCAGCAGACCGGATCGTACGGATCGGCGGGCCTCGTGCTCGCCGCGACCAGCGTCGGCCAGGCGGTCGCCGGCCCCATCACCAGCCGCTGGATGGGCGCCTGGGGCATGCGGCGGGTGCTGACCCTCACCCTGTCCGTCTGCGTCATCGCGGTGCTCGGCCTGGGACTGCTGCCGCTCTCCGTCCCCGGCTACATGGCTCTCGGCATGATCGCCGGCCTGTCGACCCCGCCCGTGCAGGCGGCCGTCCGCACGATCTACCCCAAGCTCGTGAACGCCGGCCAGCTCACGCCGCTGTTCTCCCTCGACGCGTCCCTGCAGGAGATCATCTGGGTGCTGGCCCCGGTGGTCATCACCCTCGTCTCCACCCAGGTCGGCACCATGGAGGGTCTGCTCCTGGTGGCGATCGTCCTCGTCGCCGGCGGCGCGTGGTTCATCCTCTCCCCCGAGGTCGGCCGCGTGCGCATCCCCCGCAGCCGCAATGCGCTGGGCAAGGTCGTCCTCAAGCCGCCCGTGCTCCTCGCGACGGTCATCGGCTTCCTCCTCATCGGCGCCTGCTCGGCGGTCGAGGTCGGCGTGGTCGCGACGTTCGAGCACGGCAGCCTCGCGGCGGGCCTCATCCTCGCCGTCTTCTCCGCCGGCAGCCTGGCCGGCGGTCTCGCCTTCGGCCACATCCCGATCGGCCCGTGGGCCATGGCGCGCCGCCTGCTCATCGTCACCGTGGGCCTGGCCCTCACGATGGTGATGCTCAACGTCTTCTGGCTGGGCGGCACGCTCATCCTCGCCGGCATCGGCATCGCTCCCGCCCTCGCGGTGCTGTTCGCCATCACCACGGCCAGCGTGAAGTTCAGCGAGACCGCCGAGGCCTTCGGCTGGGCGGGCACCGGACAGCTCATCGGCGCCGCAGCCGGATCGGCGGTCGCCGGCTTCCTCGTCGACGTCGGCGACTGGCGCGGCGCCTACCTGGCCGCCACCATCTTCGCGGGCGTCGGACTGCTCGTCTCGATCGTGTTCGTGCGCTCCTTCCCCGATCTGCGTCACCGCGACGCGAGCCCCCATCCCGACACCGAGCCCCTGGCGGTCACCCCCTCATGAGCCCCTCCGTCCCGTCCTCCTCCCCCGCGATCGTGTGCGTCGGCGAGTCGATGGCGCTGATCACGCCCACCGGCGCCGACCTCGCGTCCGCCGACGCGGCGTCGATCACGCACGCGGGCGCGGAGGCGAACGTCGCGGTCGGCGTGGCGGCCGCGGGCCACCGCGCCGTCTGGGCCTCCCGCCTCGGCGACGATCCCCTCGGCCGACGTCTCACCGCCGAGCTGGAACGGCGTCGCGTCGAGCTGTGGACCGAGATCGACGCCGAGGCGCCGACCGGTGTGATGTTCAAGGATCCCGGTGTGGAGTCCTCGGCCGTCTACTACTACCGCCGCGGCTCCGCTGCCTCGCGCATGGCACCGGGGTTCCTGTCGCCCGCGCAGCTCGCCGGCGTACGCATCGTGCACACCACGGGCATCACCCCGGCGCTATCGCCGACCTGCGTGGCGATGGTCGACCAGCTCTTCGCCGATGCGCGCACCGCCGGGGCCGTCGTCTCGTTCGATGTGAACGACCGCCGGGCTCTGTGGAGCCCCGAGGAGGCGTCCGCCACCCTGGCTCGTCTGGCCGACGCCGCCGACATCGCCTTCGTCGGCCGCGATGAGGGCGAGCGCATCTGGGGCACCGCCACAGCAGCGGAGATCCGCGCCCACCTCCCGCACTGCGGACTGCTCGTCGTCAAGGACGGCGACGTCGGCGCGACGGCCTTCCTCGGCGACGCGGACCCGGTGTTCGTGCCCGCGCCGACCGTCGACGTCGTCGAGCCCGTCGGCGCCGGCGACGCCTTCGCCTCCGGGTTCCTCGCCGCGACGCTCGACGGCGCCGACCTCGAGACCCGCCTGGCCGCCGGACACGAGGCCGCCGCGCGGGTGCTCCGCATCGCGGCCGACCTGCCACCCCTGGAGCCCGCGCGCTGACGCCGCCCGCCGCGACCCGGCGCGGTCGTAGGCTGGTGCCATGCCCGCTCCCGTCACCCTCCCCCGCCTGAGCTGGGGCGATGCCGCTGCACCGCGACGCGCACTCCTCGTGCACGGCCTGGGATCGTCCGGCGCGCTCATGTGGCGGCTCGGCGACGCCCTCGCGACAGCCGGCTGGCACGCGACGGCGGTGGACCTGCGCGGCCACGGCGACGCCCCGCGGACGCTCGACTACTCCGTCGCAGCGTATGCCGCAGACCTCGCCGCCACGCGCCCTCCCGGTGCGGGCGCCTGGGACGCGGTCGTCGGACACTCGCTCGGCGGTGCCGCCGGGACGGTGGCCGCCGCGGACGACGCGGACTGGACACGACGCCTCGTCCTCATCGATCCCGCGATCCACGTCGTCCAGCAGGACGCGGCCGACGTCCGCCGCAGCCAGGAACGCGCCTTCGCCGACAACCGCCTCGACGCGGTGCGGCAGGAGCACCCGCACTGGCACCCGCAGGATCAGGAGCTCAAGGTCGACGCCGTCCGGCGGGCGAGCGCGTGGGCGGTCGAGCAGACCAGCGCGCAGAACCAGCCGTGGGACGTCCGTGCACACGCGGCCCGTCTGACCGTGCCCACGCACGTGATCGGGGGCGATCCCGCCGTCTCCAGCATCTTCACCGGAGCCCTCGCCGACGAGGTGCTCGCGAGCAACCCCCGCATCTCCCTGTCGGTCGTGGCCGGCGCCGGCCACTCGGTGCATCGCGACCGCCCGGAGGAATCGATCCGACAGCTGCTGGAGGCTCTGACATGACCGACTTCGACCCGTCGGCGTATCTCCCCGACGACCTGCTCGACCGCATCCGCGAGCGCGCCCCCATCCACGACAGGGAGAACACCTTCCCCCAGGCCGACCTGGATGAGCTCCGCGCGGCCGGCTACCTGTCGATCCTCGTACCCCGGGAGCGCGGCGGCGCGGGACTCGGCCTCGAGCAGGCCGCCCTGCTCCAGCAGCGGCTCGCGGGGGCCGCGCCCGCGACCGCTCTGGCAATCAACATGCACCTCGTCTGGACCGGCGTCGCCAAGGTCTTCTCGGACCGCGGGGTCCCCGGTCTCGAGTTCGTGCAGGACGGCGCCGTGGCCGGCGAGGTCTTCGCGTTCGGCATCAGCGAGGGCGGCAACGACCTCGTGCTGTTCGGGAGCGACACGGCGGCAGTCCCGGACGGCGCCGGGGGTTACGCCTTCACCGGCACCAAGATCTTCACCTCGCTCGCCCCGGTGTGGACGAAGCTCGGCCTGCACGGACTCGACACCACGAGCCCGGACGCGCCGAAGCTCGTGTTCGCCTTCGTCGACCGCACGTCCGCGGTCACCACCGCCGACGACTGGGACACCCTCGGCATGCGCGGCACCCAGAGCCGGACCACGCGCCTCGACGGGGCCGTCGCGGACGCGGCGCACGTCGTGCGGCGCATCGACCCCGGCCCGAGCCCCGACCCGATCGTCTTCGGCATCTTCGCGGTCTTCGAGATCCTCCTCGCCTCCGTCTACACCGGCATCGCCCGGCGGGCCCTCGAGCTGGCCGTGGCGACGGCCCACCGGCGTCGCTCCAAGAAGAGCGGCGCCGCGTACAGCCAGGATCCGGACATCCGCTGGCGGATCGCCGACATGGTCCTCACCTACGACGCACTCCCTCCGCAGATCGCCGCCCTCGCCCGCGATGTCGACGAGCGCGCGGACCGCGGCGCCGGCTGGTTCCCCGCACTCTCGGGCGTCAAGCATCGCGCGGTGACGATGGCCAAGCAGGTCGTCGACGAGGCCATGCTGGTGGCCGGCGGCGGCTCGTACTTCAGCGCCAACGAGCTCTCCCGGCTCTACCGCGACGTCCTCGCCGGCGCGTTCCACCCCTCCGACCCGGAGTCGGCGCACGCCACCGCGGCGAGCGCCTGGCTGGGCCCGATCGAGGCCTGAGCGGGCGCACGCACACCCCGTTGTCCACGACCGTGCACGGTGCCAAGATCACACCATGGCACCGTCGAAGAAGGACCATACCCTCGACGCGATCTCCAAGACCATCGTCGAGATGCTGCAGGAGGACGGGCGGCGCTCGTACTCCGAGATCGGCCGGATCGTCGGCCTGAGCGAGGCCGCCGTCCGGCAGCGGGTGCAGCGGCTCACCGAGTCCGGGGTGATGCAGATCGTCGCGGTGACCGACCCGATGCAGCTCGGCTTCCACCGGCAGGCGATGGTGGGCGTCAAGGTGGCCGGGGACGCCCGAGGCGTGGCGGAGGCGATCGCCGACATCGACGAGGTCGACTACGTCGTGATCACGGTCGGATCGTTCGACGTGCTCGTCGAGGCGGTGTGCGAGGACGACGACCATCTGCTGGCACTCGTCAACGATCGCATCCGCCCGATCCCGGGGGTGGTGTCGACCGAGACCTTCATCTACGCGAAGCTCCAGAAGCAGCAGTTCGCCTGGGGCACACGCTGACGGTCGGCCTCAGCGCTGCCGCGTCTCCTCGCGGCGGCGGGCGAGGAGGGCGAGGTGCAGAGCGGCGAGGGTCTCCCCGTCGTCCAGATCCGCGCCGAGCAGGTCGCCGATGAGCGCGAGGCGCTGATAGAACACCGAACGGGAGAGGTGGCTCGCGGCCGCCGCCGCGGAGCGGTTGCCGGGGTGCGCGACGAGGGCGGCAAGGACCGCGAGCAGGTCTCCGCGGCGATCCCGGTCGTGACGGACGAGGGGATCCAGCATCTGCTCACTGTGCGCCTGGAGCCGCCGATCGTCGCGCAGGGCCGACACGAGGCGTTCGAGCGGCCGGTCGGCGACGCGGCGGACCACCGGCACGTCGCCCCCGGACGGCCGTGCGGCGAGGTCGAGCGCGGCGCGGATCGAGGCCAGGAGCCCGAGGACGCCTTCGGCGCCCGGTCCGACGGTCACGGGCGCACCCTCGGAGAGGCGTGCGAGGACGCCATCGGTCAGCGCATCGGCTCCGGCGGCCACGAGGAGGACCACGTCGGCTCCGCGCCGGGCCCCCACCACGGACAGTCCCGCCGCACGCGCGCGGGCGACGAGCCTCTCCGCGTCCTCGTCGGTGCGGAAGACGAGGCCGGAGACGGTTCCGCCCGACGGGTCGAGTCCGAGTCTCCGGAGCCGGACCTCGACGTCTTCCTCGCGGGCGAACCGCGCGCCGAGAAGATCCTCGACGAGGCGGCGATGGGCGAGCACGGTCCACGCCCCCTCCCCATCGGCGAGGCAGCCGAAGGCGAGGGCCGTCGCCCCCAGCTCCAGAACGGTGGCCCGACCGGCGGGATGCGGAGGACCCTCCGCTGCGACCAGCCGGCCCCAGCGCACACCGCGCGCCTGCACGGGCACCCGATCGCCACCCCGCTCCGTCTGTCGGAGGGCCTCACCGACCGGGACGCGGAGCGCTTCGATCGCGACGACCTCTCCCGCCGGATTCTCGAGGTGGACCGGGGCGTCGAGTGCGCGGGCGACCTCGGAAACGATGAGGTCGGCCGGCGCGCCACGGAGGCTGAGGGCGGTGAAGAGGTCGTGCAGTCGCTGACGCTTGCGGAGCGCTGCCGTCTGGGCCTCGATCAGCGCCCGGTGCACGGCCTCGGTCACCGCGACGAACTTGACCTCCACCCCGAGCGCGATCAGAGCGAGGCCGGAGGCGGCACAGGCCTCGACGACCGCGGCCGGGACGCGGGGCATCCGCGAGCCGAGTTCGACGACGATGCCGGATACCCCGACCGCCGCCAGCTCCGCCACGAGCACGCGCAGCGCTGCGGGGCTCGTCGGCCAGGCCGCGCCGGTCGTGAGCAGCAGCTCCCCGCCGTCGAGCAGGCGGGCGACGGCGGCGCTGTCCGAGGCGTGGACCCACCGCACCCCGGCGTCGAGCGCCGGCCCACCGACGAGGACGGTCGGCGCCCCCTCCTGCACCGCAGGGAGCGCGAGCACGTCCCCGACGCGCAGCACCGAAGGCGATCGATCCGGACGATCTGTCCGATCCACCGCGAAGTCCTGACGCTCTGCCACTTCGCACCTGCTCTGTTTCCTGTCAGCATGGGCCGAGCCCCAGCGTAGCGACCCTCGGTCAGAGTGTGCGAGACGCGACCCTCTGCGAAGGAGTCCCTATGGACATCGTCCGTCATCTCATCAACGGCACCGAGACGGGCGAGGCCGCTCGCCGAGGCCTCGTCTTCGATCCGGCGACAGGAGCCGTCACGAAGGAGGTCGCCTTCGCATCGGCCGGCGAGGTCGACGCTGCCGTGGCCGCCGCGGCCGCGGCCCTCCCGGCGTGGCGGGAGACGAGCCTCATCAAGCGCGCCGACGTGTTCTTCCGGCTCCGTCAGCTCCTGAAGGAACGGACGGACGAGCTGGCGGCGATCGTCACGTCCGAGCACGGCAAGGTCCTGTCCGACGCCGCTGGCGAGGTGTCCCGCGGCATCGAGAACGTCGAGTTCGCCGCCGGTCTCGTGCACCTGCTCAAGGGCGAGCGCAGCGAGCAGGTCGCTCGCGGGGTCGACGTGCACTCCGTGAAGCAGCCGGTCGGCGTGGTCGCGGCCATCACCCCGTTCAACTTCCCGGTCATGGTGCCGCTGTGGATGGTCGCCTCCGCCATCGCGTGCGGCAACACCGTCGTCCTCAAGCCCAGCGAGAAGGATCCGTCCGCGGCGGTCTGGCTCGCACGGCTGTTCCGCGAGGCCGGTCTCCCGGACGGCGTCCTCAACGTCGTGCACGGCGACCGGGAGGCCGTCGACGCGCTTCTCGACTCCCCGCGGGTGCAGGCGGTGAGCTTCGTCGGCTCGACCCCGATCGCCCGCTCGATCTACGAACGGGCGTCCGGCGCCGGGAAGCGGGTCCAGGCGCTCGGCGGCGCGAAGAACCACATGGTCGTGATGCCCGACGCCGACATCGACGCGGCCGCCGACGCCGCCGTCTCCGCAGCGTACGGCTCCGCGGGCGAGCGCTGCATGGCGGTGTCCGTGCTCGTCGCCGTGGGCGACATCGCCGACGATCTCGTCGCCGCGATCGCCCGCCGCATCGACGGCCTCTCGATCGGCCCCGGCACGGACCCGGCGAGCGAGATGGGCCCGCTCATCACCGCGGAGCACCGTGACCGGGTCGCCTCCTACGTCACGGAAGCTCCCGGCGAGGGCGCCACGGTCGTCGTCGACGGCACGACGAAGCCGTTCGACGGCGATGGCTTCTTCCTCGGCGTGAGCCTGATCGACGACGTCACGGCCGGCATGCGCGTCTACGACGACGAGATCTTCGGCCCGGTCCTGTCCGTCGTGCGCGTGGGCTCCTACGCGGAGGCTGTCGCGCTCGTCAACGCGAACGCCTACGGCAACGGGACCGCGATCTTCACGCGCGACGGCGGGACGGCACGGCAGTACGAGTTCGACATCGAGGTCGGCATGGTCGGCGTCAACGTCCCGATCCCGGTGCCCATCGGCGCGTATTCGTTCGGCGGGTGGAAGGACTCCCTCTTCGGCGACGCGCACATCTACGGCCCGGAGTCCGTGCACTTCTACACACGGTCGAAGGTCGTGACGACGCGGTGGCCCGACCACACCCCGTCGCAGATCGACCTCGGCTTCCCGAGCAACCACTGACGAGGAGCGATCACGATGACGACCTTCACCGACCGCCACGGACTCTCCTCCCCCCTCCCCGCCCCGGACGCCGAGGCGCAGGTGCGCGCCGACGACCGCGCCCACGTCTTCCACTCCTGGAGCGCGCAGGCGCTGATCGACCCGCTGCCGGTCGCCACCGGTCGGGGCTCGACGTTCTGGGACTACGAGGGCACCGCCTACCTCGACTTCTCCAGCCAGCTCGTGAACCTCAACCTCGGCCACCAGCACCCGGACCTCGTCGCCGCGATCCAGCAGCAGGCCGGGCGGCTCGCGACCATCCAGCCGTCGATGGCCAACGATGTGCGCGGTGAGCTCGCCCGCCTCATCGCCGAGGTCGCTCCCGACGGGTTCGAGAAGGTGTTCTTCACGAACGGCGGCGCGGAGGCGAACGAGTACGCGGTGCGCATGGCCCGGCAGGCCACGGGCCGCCGGAAGGTGCTGTCGATGTACCGCAGCTACCACGGCTCCACCGCGACCGCGATCTCCCTCACCGGCGACCCGCGCCGCTGGGCGAACGACGTCACGGACACCGGGGCCGTGCGGTTCTTCGGACCGTACCTCTACCGCTCCCCGTTCCACAGCGAGACGCTCGAGCAGGAGACGGAGCGCGCCCTCGCGCATCTGGAGCAGACCATCCAGCTCGAAGGGCCGCAGACGATCGCCGCGATCATCATCGAGACGGTCGTCGGCACCAACGGCGTGCTGCTCCCGCCACCCGGCTATCTGCCCGGGGTGCGCGCGCTCTGCGACCGCTACGGGATCGTCTTCATCGCGGACGAGGTGATGGTGGGATTCGGCCGGCTCGGCGAGTGGTTCGGGATCGACGCCTTCGAGGGCCGCCCCGACCTGATCACCTTCGCGAAGGGCGTGAACTCGGGCTACGTGCCCCTCGGCGGCGTCGTGATCTCCGACCGCATCGCCGCGGCCTTCGACACCGTCCCGTTCGCGGGCGGACTGACGTACTCCGGGCACCCTCTCGCCTGCGCGGCCGGTGTGGCCACGTTCGAGGTGTTCCGTCGCGACGGCATCCTGGAACGGGTGCGCGACCTCGGCGAGCGGATCGTCGGTCCGACCCTGCGCTCGTGGGCGCGATCGCATCCGAGCGTGGGCGAGGTGCGCGGCCGCGGTCTGTTCTGGGCGGTGGAGCTCGTGCGGGATCAGCAGACCAGGGAGCCGCTGGTGCCGTTCAACGCGACCGGTGCCGACGCCGCACCGATGACGGCGTTCGCCGCCGCCGCGAAACGGGCAGGGGTGTGGCCCTTCACGCACTTCCACCGCGTGCACATCGCCCCGCCGCTGGTGATCGAGGAGGCGGAGCTGGTGCGGGGGTTGGCGGCGATCGAGGAGGCGCTGGCGGTCGCCGACGGGTACGCGGTCGGCTGAGAGGCGTCCCCCGCCGGCCGCTACTTGCGGTCGAAGTCGAACGCCTTGAGGAGCTCGCCGACGGCCTTGTCGCGCTCCTCGCCGCCGTCCTCGAACATGTGGGTGACGTGGGTGCGCAGGTGATTCTCCAACAGCAGACGGTTGAGCGACTCGAGGGAGCGCTGGATCGCGCGGGACTGCGTGATGATGTCCATGCAGTACTCCTCGCTCTCGATCATCCGCGCGACGCCGCGCATCTGACCCTCGAGGATGCTGGTGCGGTGCAGGGCGCGCTTCTTGATGTCTTCGATCACGTATCGAGGCTACTCGCCCCGTGAAAGGATGACGTCATGCCGCGAACACCCACGACGCTGCTCTCCGTCGCCGACCAGGAGCGCCGGCGCGCGCTGCGGCGGATGAAGGCCGTTGCGCTCGGGGCGCTCATCTTCATGGCCCTCGCCTTCATCGTCGCGTTCGCGTTCCAGGAGCGGGTCGGCGGGCTCGCGTACGTCCGAGCCGCGGCGGAGGGCGGCATGGTCGGCGCGCTGGCGGACTGGTTCGCGGTGACCGCGCTGTTCCGGCGTCCGCTGGGCCTTCCCATCCCGCACACCGCGATCATCCCGAACCGCAAGGACGAGATCGGCCGCACGCTGGGCGAGTTCGTGGAGACGAACTTCCTCGCCGCCGACGTCGTGCGCACCAAACTCACCAGCACCGCGATCGCCGTCCGCGCCGGGGAGTGGCTCCGCGAGACCCCGCATGCCGAGCGCGTGGCGGCCGAGGGAGCGACGATCGCGACCGCGGTGCTGAACGCGCTGAGCGACGACGACGTGCGCGACCTCCTCGCTGACCTCGCCCGCGAGCACCTCGTCGCACCGGAGTGGGGGCCGCCCGCCGGGGCGTGGCTGGAGAAGATCGTAGACGCCGAAGCCCATCACGGTGCCGTCGACCTCGCGGTGGACAGCATCGGGCGATGGCTCGATGCGAACGCGGCCTCCTTCACCGGGCTCGTCTCCCGGCGGCTCCCCGGGTGGATGCCGAAGATCGCGCACCGCCTCATCGACGACACGGTGTACAACGAGGCGGTCAAGTTCGTCCGCGCCGTGCAGGTCGACCCGCGGCACCCGGCCCGCCTCGCGATCGACGGGTATCTGTCCCGCCTCGCGGACGCCCTGCAGAACGATCCCGCGACGCGCGAGAAGCTGGAGAACGCCAAGGCCGCCCTCTTCGACAGCCCGCGCGTCGGCGCCCTCGCCGCAGAGGCCTGGAACACCGCCAAGAGCGGACTCCTCACGTCCCTCGCCGATCCGGAGAGCGGCCTGCGGCGCCGCGCCGTGCAGGCGCTGCAGGAGGTCGGCGAGCGGCTCACGACCGATGCCGCCCTGCAGCGCCGCGTCGACACGTGGGTCTCCGATGCGGCCGTCTTCCTCGTCGACCGGTACCGACACGACATCGCCTCGATCATCACCGACACCGTCGAGCGCTGGGACCCCGCCGAGACCACGGAGAAGATCGAGCTCATGGTCGGCCGCGACCTGCAGTACATCCGCCTCAACGGCACCGTCGTCGGCGCCCTCGCCGGCCTCGCGATCTTCACCGTCGCCCACGCCCTGATCCCGGGAGTCTGACATGGCACTGTCCCACGATCCGCTCTGGCCGCGTGCCGGCGCCTGGCCCGCGTTCGAGGAGACGGCCGATGCGGTGCTCCTCGGCGTCCCGACCTGGCGCACCTCCCTGTCCCCGACCGGGGCGCACGCGACACCGGCCGCGATCCGCGAGGCGCTCCCCCGCTACGGCACGACGGTGCTCGGCCCGCCGACGGTCGACCTCGACGAGGTGCTCCGCATCGCCGACGCCGGGGACGTTCCGGAGCCGGACGGCGACGCGGGAGAGGCGCGGACGATCGAGCGGGTCCGGGAGCTCGCGGACGCGTCGGACCTCGTCATCGCCCTCGGCGGCGACAACTCCCTCACCTACCCGGTCGCGCTCGGGGCGGAGGCCACGGGCCTGATCACGTTCGACGCGCACTTCGACCTGCGCGACGGCGTGTCCAACGGCACCCCGGTGCGGCGACTCGTCGAGGACGTCCCCACCGCGGCAGGCGTCCCGACGGCACGCATCGACCCCACCCGGATCGTGCAGATCGGCCTCGCCGACTTCGCGAACTCCGCCGCCTACGCCCGCCGCGCGGCCGACTGGGGCATCCGGGTCGTCGCCCTCGACGACGTGCGCCGTCGCGGCATCGCCGACGTCGTGGCCGAGGCGGTCGAGATCGCGGGGGCGGGCGACGCCGCCCGGGTGCACCTCGACATCGACGTGGACGTGTGCGACCGCGCGGTCGCCCCGGGATGCCCGGCCAGCGTCCCCGGAGGCCTGGCGGCGTGGGAGCTGCGCGCCCTCACCCGGGCGGTCGCCGCCGACCCGCGGGTCCGGAGCGCCGACATCGCCGAGGTCGATGCGACCGCGGACGCGGAGGACGCCCGAACCGTGCGACTCGCTGCCCTCTGCGTGCTCGAGCTGCTCGCCGGCCTCGCGGCGCGCTAGCCCGAGCGGCCCTCACACGACCGCGAGGCCGTCCTTCCAGACGCGCTGCACCAGCGGCACACCCGGGCGATACGCCAGGTGCACGCGGGAGGGGGCGTCGAGCAGCACGAGGTCGGCGCGCGCCCCGGGAGTGATCCGGCCGATGTCGTCGCGCCGGAGTGCCCGCGCCCCGCCGGCGGTGGCGGCCCAGACCGCCTCCGCCGTGGTCATGCCCATGTCCCGCACGGCGATGGCGATGCAGAAGGCCATGGACGACGTGAAGCTGGACCCCGGGTTCGTGTCGCACGCCAGCGCGACCGTCACGCCTGCGTCGAGGAGCCGGCGCGCATCCGGATAGGGCTGGCGCGTGGAGAACTCCACGCCGGGCAGCAGCGTGAGCACCGTGTCCGACGCGGCGAGCGCGGCGACGTCCGCGTCGGTGAGGTAGGTGCCGTGATCCACCGATGCCGCCCCCAGCTCGACCGCCATCCGCACGCCGTCGCCCGGACCGAGCTGGCTCGCGTGCACCCGAGGAGCAAGGCCCCGGGTGATGCCCGCCTCCAAGATCCGTCGTGACTGCGCCACCGTGAAGGCGCCGGTCTCGCAGAAGACGTCGATCCATCGGGAGTGCGGGGCGCAGGCGTCGAGCATCGGCCCGACGACGAGATCGACATAGGCGTCGGGATCGTCGGCGTACTCGACCGGAACCACGTGCGCACCGAGGAACGTGACCTCCGGCGTCACCTCGGCGGCGAGGCGCACGAGGCGCTCCTCCTCCGCGACGGCGAGACCGTAGCCGCTCTTGATCTCGACCGTGGTGGTCCCCTGCGTCCACAGCTCCTCGATGAACCCGCGCAGTCGGGCGCGCAGCTCGTCGTCGGTCGCCGCCCGCGTCGCCTGGACCGTCGACCGGATGCCGCCCGCCGCGTACGGCTGCCCCGCCATGCGCGCCTCGAACTCCGCCGCCCGATCGCCGCCGAAGACGAGGTGACTGTGACTGTCGACGAATCCGGGGATCGCGGCCCGGCCCCCGGCGTCGACGACCTCGTCGGCCGCGGGAGCCGTGGCCGACGAGCCCACCCACGCGATCCGCTCGCCGTCGATCAGCACGGCCGCGTCGTGGAGCGTGCCGCTCGGGTCGGCTTCGGCGGCGTTGGTGGTCAGTTCCCCGATCCCCGAGATGAGCGTCGTCGTCACAGCATCGGCACCTTCAGTCCGCGGTCGCGCGCGACCTCCTTGGCGTGGTCGTACCCGGCGTCCACGTGCCGCATGACGCCGGTCCCGGGGTCGTTCGTCAGCACCCGGGCGAGCTTCTCCGCCGCGAGGGCCGAACCGTCCGCCACCGTGACCTGCCCGGCGTGGATCGAGCGACCGATCCCCACCCCGCCGCCGTGGTGCAGCGACACCCACGACGCTCCGGAGGCGGTGTTGAGGAGGGCGTTGAGCAGCGGCCAGTCGGCGATCGCGTCGGAGCCGTCCTTCATGGCCTCGGTCTCCCGGTACGGCGATGCGACGGAGCCGGAGTCGAGGTGGTCGCGGCCGATGACGATCGGCGCGGACAGCTCTCCCGAGGCGACCATCTCGTTGAACTTGAGTCCGGCGAGGTGCCGCTCCTGGTAGCCGAGCCAGCAGATGCGTGCCGGCAGGCCCTCGAAGTGGACGGCCGACCCCGCCTTGTCGAGCCAGCGGTGCAGGGCGGTATCCTCGGGGAAGAGCTCGGCGATCGCGCGGTCCGTCTTGTAGATGTCCTCCGGGTCCCCGGACAGCGCTACCCAGCGGAACGGTCCTCGCCCTTCCTCGAACTGCGGGCGGATGTAGGCGGGGACGAAGCCCGGGAACGCGAACGCCCGGTCGAAGCCGCCGAGCTGCGCCTCCGCGCGGATCGAGTTGCCGTAGTCGAAGACAGCCGCCCCCGCGTCCTGGAAGCCGACCATCGCGGCGACGTGGGCGGCCATGGATTCCCTCGACCGGCGGGTGAACTCCTCGGGGTCGCGCGCCGCCTCCCCCTTCCAGCGGTCCACGTCGATGCCGATCGGCAGGTAGGCGAGCGGGTCGTGGGCGCTGGTCTGGTCGGTCACGACGTCGATCGGCACGCCCCGACGCAGGAGCTCGGGGAAGATCTCCGCGGCGTTGCCCACGACGCCGACCGAGAGGGCGTGACCGGCGTCCTTCGCCGCGACGACCCGGGCCACCGCCGCATCGAGGTCGGTGGTGTACTCGTCGAGGTACCGGTGCTCGACGCGGCGCGCGAGCCGCGTCTCGTCGACGTCCACGATCAGGACCGCGCCCTCGTTGAGGGTCACGGCCAGAGGCTGCGCCCCGCCCATCCCGCCCGCGCCGGCAGTCAGCGTCAGCGTCCCTCGCAGGGAGTCCCGCCCGAGCGACCGGGCCACCGCCGCGAACGTCTCGTACGTCCCCTGCAGGATGCCCTGCGTGCCGATGTAGATCCAGGAGCCGGCGGTCATCTGGCCGTACATGGTCAGCCCCAGCTCCTCCAGACGGCGGAACTCCGGCCATGTCGCCCAATCGCCCACGAGGTTCGAGTTGGCGATGAGCACGCGCGGCGCCCACTCATGGGTGCGGAACACGCCCACCGGCTTGCCGGACTGGACGAGCAGCGTCTCGTCCGGCTCCAGCTCGTCGAGCGTGCGGACGATCGCCTCGTACGCCGCCCAACTACGCGCCGCCTTGCCCGTCCCGCCGTAGACCACGAGAGCTTCGGGGTGCTCGGCGACCTCGGGATCGAGGTTGTTCATGAGCATGCGCTTGGCCGCTTCCGCGCCCCAGCTCTTGGCGGTGCGCTCGGCACCACGGGCTGCGCGTACCGTGCGCGCTGCGTTCTCCTCAGTCATGCATGTGCTCCTTTGCGACACGGGCGATGGCACCCGACTGGACGAGGGCGGTCACGGCTTCCATCTCGGGCGAGAGGTGGCGGTCGGGGCCGGGGCCCGCGGCGACCGTGCGGACGAGGTCGCGCACGGCTCCGGTCGCCGGCCCCGCCTCGAGCGGCGCGCGGAGATCCAGGGCGCGGGCGGCGGTGAGGATCTCGATCGCCAGGACGCGGGAGAGGCCGTCGATCGCCCGGCGCAGCTTCCGCGCTGCGGCCCAGCCCATCGAGACGTGGTCCTCCTGCATCGCCGAGGAGGGGATGGAGTCGACCGAGGCGGGAACGGCGAGACGCTTCAGCTCGGAGACGATGCCGGCCGCTGCGTACTGTGCGATCATCAGGCCGGAGTCGACCCCGACCTCCGCCGCCAGGAAGGGCGGGAGTCCGTGACTGCGCGCCGGGTCCAGGGCCCGGTCCGTGCGGCGCTCGGACACGGACGCGACGTCGGCGACCGAGATCGCGAGGAAGTCGAGGACGGCGGCGACGGGCGCCCCATGGAAGTTGCCGTTGGACTCGATGCGCCCGTCGAGGGTGATGATCGGGTTGTCGATGACGCTGGAGAGCTCGCGCTCCGCGATCATCTCAGCATGCCCGAGCGTGTCACGTGCGGCGCCGTGCACCTGCGGGGAACACCGCAGCGAGTACGCGTCCTGCACCCGGCCGTCTTCCGGGCCCTTGTGGCTCGCGACCATCGGCGACCCGGCGAGCAGGGCCCGGAGGTGGCCCGCGGATACGGCCTGTCCCGCCTGCGGACGCAGCGCCATGAGATCGGCGGCGAACACCGCATCGGTGCCGAGCTGCGACTCGACGGACATCGCCGCCGCCACATCGGCAGTGAGCAGCAGCATCTCCAGGTCATGGAGCGCGAGCACCAGAGTGCCGAGCATCCCGTCCGTGCCGTTGATGAGGGCCAGTCCCTCCTTCTCCACGAGCGTGAGGGGCGCGATGCCGGCGTCCGCGAGGGCATCAGCCGCCGGGACGAGTCGGCCCGTGGCGTCGCGCACATCGCCCTCGCCCATGGCCGCGAGGGCGATGTGGGCGAGGGGCGCGAGATCCCCGGAGCACCCCAACGATCCGTACTCGCGGACCACCGGCACGATGCCCGCGTTGAGCAGCGCGGCATAGGTCTCGACCACGACGGGACGAACCCCCGTGCGCCCGGACGAGAGCGTCTGGAGGCGCAGCAGCTGGAGCCCGCGCACGACCTCCCGCTCGACCTCGGTGCCGGTCCCGGCGGCGTGGGAGCGGATGAGGCTCGCCTGCAACTGCAGTCGCCGTTCCGGAGCGATGAACGTCGTCGCCAGCGCACCGAAGCCCGTGGACACCCCGTAATGCGGGTGCGGGTCCGCGGCGAGGCCGTCGATCACACGCCGGGTCTCGGCGACCCTGGCAAGCGCAGCGGGGTCGACGACGACGGGCACATCGTGACGGACGACGCGGACGACCTCGGCCGGGGAAAGGGGGGCGGCGCCGACGAGGACAGGGGCTGGATCGCTCATGTCTCGATTCCACACCCGCCGGGTCGACGCGCGCGCGGCTTCGTGGCAACCTGTGTCTGTGATCCCAGACATGTCCGAGAGCGACGACGCCCAGGTGCCCGCCGCGGCGCAGACCCTGCGCATCCTGAGCTATCTGGCGGGCCGGCCGGCACCGGTCGCGGCGTCCGCGATCGCCCGCGAGCTGACGCTTCCGCGATCGACGGTCTATCACCTGCTGCGCACGCTCGCCGCCCACGGCTTCGTGCTGCACCTCCGCGAGGAGCGTCGGTGGGGACTCGGGACGTCGGCCTTCGAGCTGGCCGGAGGCTACGCCCGACAGCAGCCGTTGGCACGGCTCGGACGACCGCTCATCGCCGGCCTCTCCGACCAGCTCGGGGAGAGCGCGCACCTGGCGGTCATGAGCGGCGGCGACGTGCTGTACATCGTCGAGGAGCGCGCTCCGCGGCGGCCGGCCCTGGTGACCGACGTGGGCGTGCGGCTCCCTGCGCACCTGACAGCGACCGGTCGGGCGATGCTCGCCGCTCTGCCCCGCGAACAGGTTCGCGCGCTGTACCCGGACACGTCTGCTTTCTCCGACCGCACCGGGCGGGGCCCGCGACGCCCCGGCGAGCTGCGCGATCACCTCAGGGAGGTGCGCTCGCGGGGGTATGCGACGGAGGACGGCGAGGTCGCGGAGGGTCTGCGTTCGGTGGGCGCCGTCGTACGCGACGCGGCCGGCTGGCCCGTCGCCGCGGTCGCGGTCACCTGGGCCGGCGACGACGGTGCAGAGGTCGTGCTGGCGAACGCGGTGCGCGAGACCGCTGCCACGCTCGAGGCGCGCCTGGCCCGCTGAGGCGAAGCCTCACGTGTTAACGCAAGAAGGCCACCCAGCATTGGGTGGCCTTCTTGTCTAAAAGGAGTCCGGCGGTGTCCTACTCTCCCACAGGGTCCCCCCTGCAGTACCATCGG